>JBAQER010000784.1:0-23316 GCA_049286845.1 Bradyrhizobium sp. | reverse complement strand
GCCCCCATGATGGCGGGCTGCTCGGGCGCGTCCAACATGTTTTCCTCCGATCTGCTGTCGAAAGACGCGGAATGGTTTTCGCGCCCCGGCCGGCTCTTCACCCGAAACATTTCGATTGAAACGGCGCCGTTGACCCCGGAGAAGCCGGTGACGGCCGAGGATCTGGTGAGCGCCGACGGGGCGTGCCCGGGAATGGTGCCTCCAGGCGGACCGGCGGACGCCAACGCCCTGACCGATGGCGCGGCCGGCGCGCCGGTGGTGCCCTCGACGCGGGGAACGGTGGCGCTCGGCCATACCGAATGCGACGTCGTGCGCGGCATCGGCGCACCTGCCAGCGTCAATCTCTCCAACAACGCGCGTGACGACCGGGTGGCGGTCGTCACCTATACGCAGGGACAACGCGCCGGCATCTATACCTTCACCGCGGGGCGCCTGACCTCGATCGAGCGTGGCGCCGAGCCGGTCGCGCCGAAGGCAGCGAAGCCGAAAGCGAAGAAGAAACCGGCCGCGACGTAATCGTCGTCGGCGCGCTTCCCCCCGATCGGCGGTGAATGGGCTCAGCCCGCCGCTTCGTCATATTGCGAACTCGCCGCCAGCCATTCTTCCTCGGCGCGCTGCAGCGCGCTCTCCGCGCCGGCCCGCGCCTTGCTGAGCTGGGCGGCCTGCTTCGGGTCGCGCGTGAACAGATCCGGCAGCGCCAGCGCGGTATCGATCTTGGCAATGATGCCGTTGATGCGCGCGATCTCGGCCTCGGCGTCGGAAATCTTCTGCTTCAGCGGTACGCGCTTCTCGGTCCTGGCACGCTGCGGCTTGTCGCGGCCGCCGCGGTCATTGTCGGCGCGGTCGCGCGAACTGGCGCGCATGCCGCGCGCCGACAGCACCATGCGCCGGTAATCGTCGAGGTCGCCGTCATAGGTCGTGACCGCATGATCGGCCACCACCCACAATTGGTCGGCGCAGGCCTCGATCAGATAGCGGTCATGGGAGACCATGATGACGGCCCCGGGAAAATCGTTGATCGCTTCCGCGAGCGCCGCGCGGCTGTCGATATCCAGATGGTTGGTCGGCTCGTCGAGAATGATCATGTTGGGACCGAAGAAGGTCGCAAGTCCCAGCAGCAGCCGCGCCTTTTCGCCGCCCGACAGGCTCTTCACCAGGGTGTCGCCGGCCTTGCCCGAGAAACCGATCGCGCCCACACGCGCGCGCACCTTGCTCTCCGGCGCGTCCGGCATCAGCTTGCGGACGTGATCGTAGGCCGAGCCGTCGAGATTGAGCTCGTCGACCTGATGTTGCGCGAAATATCCGACCGACAGCTTTTCCGCGCGGGTGACATGACCGGAGAACGGCGCCAGCTTGTTGGCCAGGAGCTTGACCAGCGTCGACTTGCCGTTGCCGTTGGAACCGAGCAGGGCGATGCGATCGTCGGTATCGATGCGCAGGGTGACGCGATTGAGCACCGGCTTCGTCGGATCGTAACCGACCGAGACGTTGTCGACCGCGATGATCGGCGGCGACAGCATCTTCTCCGGCACCGGAAATGAAATCTCGCGCACATCCTGCGTCACCAGCGCGGTGACCGGCTTCATCCGCTCCAGCATCTTGACGCGGGACTGCGCCTGGCGGGCTTTCGATGCCTTGGCCTTGAAGCGATCGACAAAGGCCTGCAGCCGCTTGCGTTCGTCGGCCTGCCGCTTGGCGTGCTTGGCGTCGAGCATCTCGCGCGTGGCGCGTTGTTCCTCGAACGAGGAGTAGGTGCCCTTGTACAGCGTCAGCTTGCCGCGATCGAGGTGCAGGATCTGGTCGACCGAGGTGTCGAGCAGGTCGCGGTCATGGCTGATGACGATCACGGTTCGCGGATAGTTGGCCAGATGATCCTCGAGCCACAGCGTGCCTTCGAGATCGAGGTAGTTGGTGGGCTCGTCCAGCAGCAGAAGATCGGGCGCCGAAAACAACGTCGCCGCCAGCGCGACGCGCATCCGCCAGCCGCCGGAAAATTCCGAACAGGACCGCGCCTGATCGGCGGTGGAGAATCCGAGGCCGCTCAGGATCGCCGCGGCGCGGGCAGGCGCCGAATGCGCGTCGATATCGACAAGGCGGGTTTGAATGTCGGCGATGCGCGAGGGATCGTGCGCGGTCTCGGCTTCGGCCAGCAGCGCATCGCGCTCCAGGTCGGCCTTCAGCACGACCTCGATCAGGCTTTCCGGACCGTCGGGTGCTTCCTGCGCGAGGCTGCCGATGCGCCAGCGCGGCGGGATGGTGATAGTCCCGCTTTCGGTCGGCAACTCGCCGCGGATCGCGTGAAACAGCGTCGATTTGCCGACGCCGTTGCGGCCGACAAAACCCACGCGTGCGCCAGGCACGATCTGAACCGAGCTGTTGTCGATCAAAAGCCGTCCGGCAATCCGGACCGAAATGTCTGATATTGAAAGCATGCGGCGTTGTCACCGCTGCCGTCCAAAAACGCAACCCGTTAATTGTGCCGAATAGCCTCTGCGCGGGCTCCCGATGCTGCAATTATAGCCTGGTTCGGCCGCATTCGTCGGTCGGCTGAGTCAAATCGATCGGCTGGTCTTGCGATCGATCTGCCTAATGGTGTCGGCTCGGCAGTTCAGGACGACGTCCCGCCGGTGTTCGTTGCATCGAGGGTGGTGTTGCCGGACCAAGTCACCTGGACCGAACGCAGCCGGCGGTTCCGCCGAACGCCCCGGCCGCGGGGCGGCCGAGGCTGCATTCGTCGGGATCGGCTCAATAGCAGCGATTCACCAGGCGCCAGCGGGGTCCCCACGGAGTCGGGACCAATCGCCGCGCATAACAGCCGCCATAGCCGTAACCGTAGGCCGGGCCGCCGACGACGATGCGCGGACCGCCCCAGCCCCAGCCGCGGTGCCACCCACCATGCCAGCCATGGCCGCCCCAGGCGGAGGCGGAGGTCGGTGCCAGCGCGGCCGCACCCAGCGAAGCCGCGGCAACGGCAACAAGCGAGAGTTTGCGTAACATGGTCGTCTCCTCAGGGTTCGGCGCAGTCAGCGCACGGTGGAGTTGCTGCCCCGTAGCGCCCCCGAATTCGCAAAGGCGCCCGGTCGATGGAAGCCTACCCCTGAGAACGTGAACGAAACCGGGACGCTGGTGTCAGATAGGGTTCATATTCGTGAAATTGTTGTAATTTCGACGCCGCCGGATGGCACGGCGCGGCCCGCGACATAACGCCTGATCGCATGCCGTTCCCGGGCGGCCGCTTGCCGTTCCCGGATGGCGCCGATATAAGCGCCGCAACTCCCTCCACCACTATTCAAGGACGAGATCATGGCGATTGAACGCACCTTTTCGATTATCAAGCCCGACGCGACCGCGCGCAATCTGACGGGCGCGATCAACGCGGTGATCGAGAAGGCGGGACTACGGATCGTAGCCCAGAAGCGCATCCGCATGACTCGCGGCCAGGCCGAAACCTTCTACGCGGTCCACAAGGCGCGTCCGTTTTTCGGCGAACTGGTGGACTTCATGATTTCCGGACCGGTCGTGGTCCAGGTGCTGGAAGGCGAGGGCGCCGTGCTTCGGCATCGCGACGTCATGGGCGCAACCGATCCATCCAAGGCGGCCGAAGGAACCATCCGCAAGCTGTACGCGAATTCGATCGGCGAAAATTCTGTGCATGGCTCCGATGCCCCCGAGACGGCGGCGATCGAAATCGCTCAATTCTTCGCGGGCAACGAAATCGTAGGCTGATTGAACCCGGCAGCGGCAGATAATAGCCGCAGAGACGGCCATACGGCCGAGAGGGACGCGCTGTGAACTGGCTGTTGCAAATTTTCGATCCGGCGACCATCGGAGCGTTTTTCACCCAGTTTCAGAGCGAGATGCAGCAACCGGCCTTCTGGGTGGCGGTCGGCAAGATCATCTGGATCAACGTGCTGCTGTCGGGCGACAACGCGCTGGTGATCGCGCTGGCGTGCCGTGCGCTGGAGCCGCGCCAGCGGCTTTGGGGCATGATCTTCGGCGCCGCCGCGGCCGTGGTGTTGCGCATCATCTTCACTTTCATCGTCGCGACCTTGATGGCGCTGCCGTTCCTGAAGCTGGTCGGCGGACTGGCGCTGATCGTGATTGCCGCCAAGCTGCTGGTACCTGAAGACGAGGACGAGGAGGGGGTACAGTCGGCCTCGCATCTTTGGGCCGCAGTTCAGATCGTCGTTGTCGCCGACATCGTCATGAGCCTCGACAACGTGATCGCGGTCGCCGCCGCCGCGAAGGGCAGCGTTCCGTTGCTCGTGCTCGGCCTTGCTATCAGCATTCCCCTCATTGTCGCCGGGGCCGCGCTGATCATGGCGCTGCTAACCCGGTTGCCGATCCTGGTATGGGCCGGCGCCGCTTTGCTGGGCTGGATCGCCGGCGAGGTGATCGCGAGCGATCCGGCGGTACAGCCGGTGTTGCACGTCATCTTCGACGGCCCGGTCGGCGTCAAGCTTGACGCCTTGCTGGCGCTGTTCGGCGTGTCGCCGCGCTTTACCGGCGGCGGTCACGGCGCCGAGGTGGTTTGCGGCTTGATCGGCATTGCCATCGTGCTGGCCGCCGGATCGATCTGGCGCAAGCGCAAGCTGCAGGGTGGCGAGCATGCAGCGTCGCATGCCGCGGATGAGGCGGCGCAGACGATCGATCGGCCGTAAGTCGGCGCGATCGGTCTCCCAATTGCGATCCTAGCTTCGCACGATCGATCCGGAGCGGCCCATCAGCCGAGCCAACTGCTTGAACCGGCTGCCGACGCGATCGGCGACGAGATCGACCATTCGGTGCTCGAACACCAGCATCAGCTTGCGACCCCGGCTTCGGAAATGGGTCAGCGGCAATACGCCCGGCCGCGCCGCCGAGATCAGATGGGCGACGCGAAATGCCGCGCCGAGCAGGCGGGCGCGCTCGATCATGGCCGGCGGCACCAGTTCCTGGATCACCGTCGGCGGTTCATTCTGTTCGCTCAGGCCCGCATAGCGATAGAACACCGACAGCGCGACGAACGCCCGGCCCTGGTGACTGATCGAGCCAAAATTTCCGTTGGTGATGAGATTGAGCGTCTGCTCGCCCCGATGGTCGGGATGCACCCGCCATCCGATGTCCGACAGCAGGCAGGCGGCGTGCCGCAGTCGGCGATCCTCGTCGGTTTCCTTGAGCCTGACGACCCTGACCAGGCGATCGGTCCATTCGATCAATTCCTCCGCATGGCGTGCGGATCGCGACAGCAACTCGTTCAGGGTCTGCGCGGCACAGATCAATCCATCTTTGGAGCGCTCGGCCTGCGGCAGCATCGCGTAAAGCAGGCCCTCGCGCACGCCGAAGGTCGAGAACACGATGGTCTTCGGTTTGGCGACGCGAATGATGTATTCGAGGACAAGGGCTGCATAGGTCAGCAGCGGCCGTCTTGCGTCCGCGACAACCTCGATATTGGCCAGCATGTTGGCTGACGCGAGACGGCGCAGGCGCCGCGCGAAATCCAGCGCATCCGCCGCCGGAAGCGAATAGCCATGCATCACCCCCAGCGGATAACCGCTCTGGACGATATGAATGCGGGCCAGCGCCCGCCACGTTCCGCCGACCGCATAGAAGGTGCGGCCGCCGCCGGCTTTGAGCTGCGCAACGTCGGCAAGATCGTTCCTGACGATGCGTTCGGCGCGCTTCAACGACTTGTGCGAGATATCCTGCAGCGCCAGACTTCCGAGCCGGAGCGTCACGCCCCGGTGAACGCGGTTGCCATGCACGTCGATCAGTTCCAGCGAACCGCCGCCGAGATCGCCGACGATGCCATCCGGGTTATGGACGCCGGAAACGACGCCCAGCGCGGACAGCTGCGCCTCGCGCGGACCCGACAGGATCTCGATCGGACAGCCGCAGATGCGCTCGGCCCTGGCGATGAAATCGGGGCCGTTGCGGGCATCGCGGCATGCGGCGGTGGCGATGGCGTAGACTCGGCCGACCTTCATCACCCGGCACAGCGCGCGAAAACGCCGCAGCGAGGTGAGGGCCTTGGCGACGGCGTCCGGGGCCAAGAGCCCGGTGGTCTGGACCTCGCGGCCGAGGCCGCACAAAGCCTTCTCGTTGAAGATCGTGGTCAGGCTGCGCGCCATCGATTCGTAGACGACGAGCCGCACCGAATTCGAACCGATGTCGATGACCGCGACGCTGGACGCGCGTTTGCGCGGCCGCTTCACCGCGTGGACCCCTTATGAGGACTGATGGCGCTCGGTACGCCGCGTGAGGCGGCGCGGCGAAGATTCCTTGAGCGACTTTCCACGGCCTGACAGACTCGGATGCGTCATGAAGTAATTGTGCAGATTGAACGGCTCTTCGCCCTTCGTGGCCTTCATACGCGTTGACGACCCATCCGGCAACAACTGCCAGCTTTGCTCGTTATCCTTGAGATTCGCGACCATGATTTGCTCGAGAACCTGCTGATGCACCGTGGGATTTTGCAGCGGACAGAGGACTTCGACGCGCCGGTCGAGGTTGCGCGGCATCATGTCGGCGGAGGAGATATACACAGCAGCTTTTGCGCTGGGCAGGCCCTGTCCCATCCCGAAGCAGTAGATTCGACCGTGTTCGAGAAAACGGCCGATGATCGACTTGACCCGGATGTTTTCTGAAAGTCCGGGAATGCCGGGCCGCAGGCAGCAAATTCCGCGCACGATCAGCTCGATTGGCACGCCGGCCTGTGACGCCTCATAGAGCGCGTCGATGATGTCGGGATCGACCAGCGAGTTCATCTTCAGCCAGATTCCTGCCGGCTTGCCGTGACGGGCAAAATTGGTCTCGCCGCGGATATGTTCGAGCATCCGCTTGCGCAATGTCAGCGGCGATACCGCCATCCTCTCGATGTCGCTCGGTTCGGCATAGCCGGTGATGTAGTTGAACACCCGCGCGGCGTCGCGCCCGATGATCGGATCCGAGGTGAAGTAGGACAGGTCGGTGTAGATGCGTGCCGTCACCGGATGATAGTTGCCGGTGCCGGTGTGGACGTAGGTTGTGAGGCTGCCGCCCTCGCGGCGCACGATCAGCGATAGCTTGGCGTGGGTCTTCAATTCGATGAAGCCGTATACCACCTGGACGCCGGCGCGTTCGAGGTCGCGCGCCCAGCGGATGTTGGCCTCCTCGTCGAACCGCGCCTTGAGTTCGACCAGCGCCGTCACCGACTTTCCGGCTTCCGCGGCCTCCGCGAGCGCCCGTACGATCGGCGAGTTGTTCGAGGTGCGATACAGAGTCTGCTTGATCGCGACGACGTCGGGATCGCGAGCGGCCTGCTGCAGGAACTGCACGACAACGTCGAACGATTCGTAAGGGTGATGAACGATCAGATCCTTCTGCCGGATCGCCGCGAAAATATCGCCGCCGTGATCGCGCACGCGTTCGGGGTGGCGCGGCACGTAGGGAGGGAATTCGAGGTCGGGCCGGTCGAGCCGGGTCAGTTGCGACAGCTCGTTCATCGCCAGCACGCCGTCGACCAGCAGCACCTCGTCGTCGGAGGCGGAAAGCGCGCGCTGCACGAACGCCCGCAGTTCTTCCGGCATATTGGCCTCGATTTCGAGCCGGATCACCGATCCCCGCCGACGCCGCTTCAGAGCGGTTTCGAACAGTCGGACCAGATCTTCCGCCTCTTCCTCGATCTCCAGTTCGCTGTCGCGGATGATGCGGAAGGCGCCCTGGCCCTTGACGGTATAGCCGGGGAACAGCCGGCCGATGAACAGGCCGGTGGCCTGCTCGAGCGTGATCACCCGCACCGCGCCATCCTTGGTCGCGGGCATGCGGATGAAGCGGTCGATCTTGCCGGGCATGCGGATCAGCGCGTTCATCGGCTTGCCGTCGGCGGTTCGCGCCAGCTGCAGCGCCACGGTGAAGCCGAGGCTCGGGATGAACGGAAACGGATGCGCCGGATCGATCGCCAGCGGCGTCAGCAACGGGAAAATATTGTGGAGGAAATGGTCCTCGATCCAGGCTCGCTCGGTCTTGGTGACGTCGCGGCCGTCAACCAGAACGATGCCGACGTCGGCCAGGATACCGCGCAGATCGCGCCAGATGGCCTGCTGGTCGCTGGCGAGCTTTGATACTGCCTCGTTGATCAGGACCAGCTGCTCGGCCGGGGTCAAACCGTCGGGGCTGCGCTCGGCAATGCCCTCGCGCACCTGGGCCTTGATGCCGGCGACCCGGACCATGAAGAACTCATCAAGGTTATTGGCGGAAATCGACAGGAACCGGACCCGTTCCAGCGCGGGATGGCCGGGATTGACGGATTCCTCGAGCACCCGGCGATTGAAATGCAGCCAGGAAAGCTCGCGATTGATGAAGCGTTCGGGGCTGGAAGCGATCGCCGGAGCCGTCTCGGCTTCTGCCTCTTTCTCTTTGATTACAATGGCTTGTGAGGATTCCATAAAGATTCAGTCCATCCCGGCGCCAAGCTTGCGCGATTCCGTCCGAATGCGGCAGCAGAGCATGTGTTATCGCGATGACGTTTCAATGACATTGATGTTCTCGGCCGGCGCGCCGTCAAGATGGCGCGGCGTCCCGGAGATCAGGCGTTGCGCAGCAATTCGGCAGCAAGCGCCCGGGTCACCGGACGGCCCAGCCGCAGGGCTTCGGTGTCCAGCATTTCGACAGCCTGGCGTACGGCCGCATAGGAACGCTCGATCCGGGTGGCGAGATAGCCAACCACGGTCTCGTCGATGCTAAGCTGCCGGTCGGCGCAAAATTTGACGATCAGGGCGCGAAACAGCTGATCGTCAGGAGGCAACAGCGACACTGCCGGTACCGCGCGCAGGCGTGACCGCAGATCGCGCAACTCGACGGCAAACGCCGATGGCGGATCGCGCGCGGTGATCAGGACGAACGCCTCGTCCTCGCGCGCCAGATTCATCAGGTGGAATAGCGCCCGTTCATCGACGTCCGACGATCTGAGGTCCTCGACCACCAGCGCCCCCGTCGCCAGCGCGCCGGGTACGGCGGCAGCGGTCAGCGCATGCGCCGAGATCGAGCGGGCGCCGGCTTGCTCGGCCCAGATCGCGGCGAGGTGGCTCTTGCCGGAGCCCTCCGGGCCGACCAGCAGCATGATCCGGTTTGGCCATTCCGGCCAGCTGTCGACCAGCGCCAGGGCCGCCTCGTTGGCGGGGCCTTCGAGAAAATTGTCGCGGGTCAGGCTCTCTGCGTGCGGCAGCGCGAATGCAAGCTGACGAGGTTGAACGCGGGCCGCCACGTGAAAGATCTCCATGCCGGCATCGGCCGGCGCATACCTATAGCGTTTTCAGGCGAAGCGGACACTGGTTCGCCCCGACAAAAGTGCTTCGAAACAAGGCCTCTATTTTAAGTCGATCGTGCTCATATGCCGCACCCACTCCACCAAATAGAGGGATACGGAAACCAGCGTAAACACCGTGACGAAACCCATCAGGATCAGGTCATAAGGCGTCGGATTGAAGCCGAAGCCCAGTGCCGCGAGCACCAGCGCCGCGAACGCCACCTGCGCCACCGTATTGAGCTTCGATACCATCAATGGCTTCATCGGGATCGGCTTGCCGAACAACCATGACACAATCACGGCGGCGACGATCATGATGTCGCGCGAGACCACGAGGATGACCAGCCATCGCGGCACCGCGCCCCAGATGCCGAGCGCGACGTAGATCGAGACCAGGAGGGCCTTGTCGGCGAGCGGGTCGAGCAGGGCGCCCAGTTCGCTCGCCATATTGAAGCGCTTGGCCAGGAAGCCATCGACCGCGTCGCTGACCCCGGCGATGATGAAGATCGCAAAGGCGATTTCCATCTGGTTGGAGGCGATCGCCCACACGATGACCGGCACCAGCAGGATCCGGCCCAGCGTAATGATGTTCGGAATACTCAACTCGGCGCTTCCCGGCTACCGGCCTGATTTCGCGTATGATCCGACCCTTTGCAGCCCAGACCGGTTCCTGTCTACATAGTTTTTTCCCAAGCCCGTTTCAACGCCCCTCATAGAATTTCAAATAATCTCGGAAACGCCGATTTGGCGGGCACTTCTTTCATTTTTCCATTCCGTAGCGTATCATTAAATATCGCTCTATCGCCTACAAAATGTTGCCCCGATGTTGCCCCGAGAGGCCGTAGATAGGAACCATAGCATGGCCAAATTAGCCCTGACTGACCGCAAGGTCCAATCCCTAAAGGCCGCGCCCAAGGGCAAGCGGATTCAGGTCATGGACAGCTTGGTGCCCGGTTTCGGTGTCAGGGTCACCGACAAAGGAGTCAAGACCTACATTTTTCAAGCGCGGTTCCCCGGCTCCGTAAATCCGGCGCGGCGCGAGATCAACAAGGCCACCTTGGAGCAGGCCCGCGACACCGCGCGCGAATGGTCGGCCCTGATCAAGCAGGGGGTCGACCCGGCACAGGTCGAGGAGGAAGCGAAAGAGGAGCAAGCTCGGGTTCGCGCCAACACCTTTGGCAGCATCATGAACGACTACTTCGAGCGCAAGCTGGCCAAGCAGCGTTCCGGCAAGTCGATCAGGAGCCGGATCGAAAACAACCTACTGCCGATCTTCAAGGAGAGGCCGATATCCGAGATCACCGATCTGGACATCCTCGGCAAGGTGGTGAACCCGAGGGCGATCAAGACGCCATCGATGGCGCGCTCGCTATTCAACGATTTGGGCGGGTTTTTCTCGTGGGTGGTTGACCAGCGGGTCTACGGCCTCAAAGCCAGCCCGTGCGCCACCATCAAGATTTCCAAGATCGTCGGCAAGATCAACAAGCGCAAACGCATCCTCAACGATGACGAACTGCGGGCGCTGTGGATCGCGGCAAACCGGCTCCCGTATCCGGTCGGCCCGCTCTATCGCGGTCTTGTGCTTTCGGCGCTGCGCATCCGCGAGCTGTCGAATACCGACCGCCGCGAATGGCATTTGCACGGCAACGCGTGGAAATGGGAAATCCCGGCAGAGCGGATGAAGGGCAAAGAGGCGCACGTCGTTCCGGTCACCGCTGACATCCGTGAGATTTACGACGCCTGCCCGAAGCGGGGCCGCTTCCTGTTCTCGTACAACGGCGGCGACAAGCCCATGAGCATCGCCAACAAGGTCAGCAAAGACCTGATCGATGCCGAAATGCTCAAGGTGCTGCGCGAGATCGCGGTCGAGCGCGGCGATAACCCGGAGGAGGTTGAGCTGGCGCATTGGGTCAACCACGACATCCGCCGCACCGTGCGCAGCAAGTTGTCGCGCATCAAGGGTCTCGATCTCGAAACCCGCGAGGCGGTGCTTGCGCATGTCAAGCCGGGCATGCAGGGCGTCTATGATCAGTATGAATATTTCGACGAAAAGCGCGAAGCCTTGGAGCTTTGGGCCGCTCGGCTGCGGCAGATCGTCGACCCGCCTGCGGGCAACGTCGTGCCGATCCGCAGGGAAGCGACGGCTTAAAGGGGGCAGGCGGCGCTAACCAAAAATACCTCGCCGCTGCCGCAATTTTCTTTTCAGGCAAATTACAACCGCTAAAGAAACGCGGACCGATGCAAAAGGTCCGCGCCGCGCAATGCTGCGATGAGCCATTGAATTTTCAAGCACTGCTATAAAACACCAACCGCAGAACAATACGTTCAACCGTCACGATACATTGACGCTTCGTTGAATCCCTTATTGCGTAACGGTACGGCATTGCTTGCGGCACAACGTGCCGCCGCGCCGAAACCAGTAATGCGTACCGCCGAGGGTGAAGCCATGTTTCAAAATTTGATCCCGTACACCGCGTTGAAGGCCAAGGGCATCCCGTACTCAAAGCCGCATTTGTGGCGGCTCGAAAAGGCCGGCAAGTTTCCCAAGCGCGTGCCCATCGGAGAGAGCCGGTACGCCTATGTCGAGGAGGAGATCGACGCCTATGTCGCCGGGCTGATTACTGCCCGCGATACCGCGACCGATCCCGGCACGGGCAAGCCCGGCAAGCGTCGCGCTGCCGATCACGCGCCGGATGCGGCGGTGTAGGGAGGGCGAGATGAGCAACAAACCAATGTTCACCGATTACGGATTTTCGACTCCACAATCCGAGATCGAGGAAATCCTCGGGCTGCCGCCTGACGCGCTTGCGCGAACTGGCTATGACATCGACTTGGCCGATGATTGTCGGTGGCTCCTTGAGCACGGCGTCGATTTGAGCGACGAGGCAGCCGTTCGAAAGGCGCACGCAATGCCGACCTACGCGAATGTTCCAAGATACGTCGATGCGCTTGTGCGTGTGGCGGCGGATTTTTGGATCAGCGCGCGCGCCGATTTGAGATCACGCTGAGAAACGAAAGCCCCGCCGCAGCGATCACTCTGCGACGGGGCGGATAACTTCGCCGACACCACCCGCGTAAAGGTAGCGTTCATGTCCAATATCTCCGCCGCGCGCGACGCGCAAGAAGCATCAGCATCATCGCCGATCAAATTGACGAGCACGCAACGCGCCGACCTTGCGTTCCGCTATCTGGATTGGTTGCTCACCAAGAAAATTCCGAGCGGCGGGTTCCGGTTGCTGTACGTCATCTCGCAATGCTTCAACGAGGAAAACCCGTTCCACTGTTTCCCGTCGCTTGAATATCTGGCGGCACGCTGCGAGCGGTCGCCGTCGACGATCTGGTCGATGCTTCCCAAGCTGGGAAAGATCGGCGCAATCGAGATCGTGTGGGGCAGCCGGGGCTGCGGCCACCCGAACACGTTTCGGCTGCCAGCGGCATTTCTGGAATTCTATTTCGGCTCGAGAAATGGGCGACAGTCCGCTGCAAAAAAACCCCGACGTATCGGGGTTTCTGGCAAGCAGGAAAACCCCGATACAGTAGAGAAAAAACCCCGATGTGTCGGGGTGAATCACTTATTAGCCACTAAGAAAGAGGCGGTACTTCGTACCGCCGTCTCTATCGATAGAGTCCCTTCTACTGCCGCGCGCGATGTAACAGAAATCAAAACCACTGCCGATGACGCAGCACTGATCCCCGAAATCAAGCGCGACTCGGCTTTCGCCGGTCGCTTGGGTCTGAGCAAGATCGATCCGAGCAAAACGGAAACACCTGTTTCCTTGGATGCAGCTTTTTGTAAGCCCGCCGTCGCGCGGGACGGTAACGGCGCGGCGGCAAAAGCCCGGCCCGCTTTAGCACCGGGTTCTTCATCGGGCGGGGCCACGATGGGACCGCCGGATGAAAATCGGAACGGCTACGCGGCAAGCCGTCCCGCCAACGAGCCGCACAAACCAAAGGACACGCCCATGCCGACAATCCCGCCGCCACCGCCGCGCCCGAGGAAACCGCTCGAAGCGTCGTTCCAGAAATTGTTGCGCTGCTATCCGAAAGATCGGATCGGCGACGACGACGAAAACGCCTTCGACGCGTTCGATTTGGCGCTCGAATACACGTCGCTCACCGAGCTGATCCTCGGTGCGATCAACATCAACGTGGCGGCCAGCAAGGGCGAGGAGGTGCCGGAGCTGGTCGAATATCTCGTTTCGCGCTGCGGCGTCACGTCGCTGGCGGCGTGATGATCGCCGGGCCACAGAAAGGCGCTGGCGCGCGTTCGGGGCGGTCGCCGCTATCTGTGTCCAAGCGAGCCGATCCGCGAGACGCTACCCATGCCGCGCGGGCTTGGCGGGCGCAGCAAATCGGCCACTGGTAGCCGATTTCGGCGCGGGCGAATTTACAAGCTGACGGCGTTCGCCGTTACACGAATTTGACTGATCAAAAGAACAACCGAGGAGAAGCCAATGAGCGAAGCAGAGACGATGGTCGCCGGTTCTAACAGCTTGGCCGATCTCGCGGCCCGGATCAGGGTTGAGCACGAAGCATGCACCGAGGCTGAAAAGCGCGGCCTGCACCATGCCGTTGCCGCCGGGAAATTACTGATCGAGGCGAAGGCGCAGTTGAAGCACGGGCAATGGTTGCCGTGGCTACGCGATCATTGCTCCCTGAGCGAACGGAAAGCGCAGCGGTACATGGCGATTGCGCCGCACGTTGTGTCCAAATCCGACAGCGTGTCGTATTTGACACCACCCGACCCGATCACGGCGGAATGGGCGGATCAGCGCCTTAATCAGCCATTCATTGACCGGGACTTTGCGCAAGGCAACGATGATTGCGTTCGCTGGCGGCTGTTGAAGCTGATGCGCCATGTCGGCGTGCCGCCTATTCCCATGCTCTTGTTGACAGAAGACGAGATCAAAGGCCATCCGCTGCTGCGTTTGTGCGCATTTGACGACCTCGAAGCGGCGACTAAGGCGCTTGCCCCGCTCGCATCAGGAAAGGCCGCCTTTCGCATCGACCGCAACAGCATGGCAGACGTAATTGAAGCCGTCGAGACGCTCAAGATTTGGGCGATGTGGCTGACCGGAAAGCTGTTGATCGAGATCAAATACCGTTTCGATCTTCCCGATGATGACGATGAGCGATATGCGAGGGAGTGGAACGAGACCCACGCCGTTTGGATGGCGCGGCTGGAAGCGCAGCTCGCCGAGTCCGAAAGCGGGCGTGAAGCAATGCCCGTGAGAGAAAGAGGCACCGCTGACGGCGGCTAGGGCGGGTCTCGCGCGAGCACTCGCCGCAACCAGCGATGACATTTTTTCGAAGCCCGCAAAGGTGAAGCATGCAGACCTATTCCGTAAACCGATGCGCCGAGATGCTGGAACGCGACCGCGCGACGCTGATCCGCGCCTTGAAGAACACGCCGCGCGACGCCGGGACGGCGGCACGCCCGCAGTACAAGATCGCGACGGCGGCAAAGGCGGTCGCCGCGCATCTTGACGGCGGGAATGGCGGCGGCGGCAATGTCGGCGGCACCGATCCGACGTTGCAGGCGCTCTTTGCTGAGTTCGACCGGCAGGATGCCGAGATGCGCAAGCTGCCGGAGCTGGAACAGCGCCGGGCAGCGGCGCGAATCCTGGCCCCGCTGATTGCTGAGATCGACCGCAGCATGCGGGCGCGGGACCGGGCGAACGGTGTCGATCCTGAATATGCCGATCTGCGCGCTGACAAGGTGTTCTTGCTCACGGCGCGCGGGCTAGAAGGCCCATGCGAATGGTCGCTTGATCAGGCATTCGAGGCGATGGCGGAGACGGTGTCGTAAGCGCCTGCCGCCGCGCGGTGCAGCGCCCGTTCCCACGGTCCTGACCGATAGCTGACGACAAACGCATCCGCGTCGTCGCTCCAAACCATGCAAAGCACCTTGGTCGTGCGATCATCGCGTCGCCAGACATCGAGCCCGTGCGGCGCGTCGCCTGATCGCGCGCGATATTCGATCACGAGATGATCGTCGCGGTAATGCGGGCCATGTGCGGCGACGATCATCATTGCGAGATCGCGCAGGGCTTTCGCGTGCCGATCAACTTTTGCTGTTCGCATCGCCGCTCCTCGCAATCGTGGTGCAAGATATTTGATCGCGTGCTTGTCCATCGAAGGAAAATCGCCGCTTCCATATTTTGTCAAAATTATAATTGGACAAACGCCGCAATCGCGCGTTTGGATTTGCGATGCTCGCCGGACGCGAGGTTGCATCATGAATCAAATGTTTTGCATGCCGGGTCGCGTTGATCGCTGGGACACGCCGACGGTCGCGGCGCTGTCGCACATTGAGCCGCAGGTGCTTTTGGCGTGGCGGCGCAAGTACGGTTTCCTCGGCGGCTCGCAACCGGGCAGGCAGGGAACTGCCGGAGGTTACACGCACACCATGATGGATATTTTCGTTGCCGCCGCCACCGCCGACATTGTTCGCCGTGGCATCGATCCGAGCGATGCCGCCGTGTTCGAGGGCAATCTTCGCGCGACGTTCAAGCGCCTCATGGACGGCGGCAGTTGGCCTTCCATCATTGGGCTCTATCCGCGTCACCGCGATGAGCCTCGCCACTACGGCTGTCCGTTCTGGACGCTCGCCGATGAGCTATCAATCGCCGAAGCGCTCGCCCGCTCGCCGACCGGGACTATGCTCGTGGTCGATCTCAAGCCGATCATGGACCGCGTCGCGAAGGAATTGAAGGTGACGCCATGATTTTCGGCGACGCTGGAATCGAAATCCTCGCGCAAAGCGTCTGCGGCACCGACAGCGCCGATCTCGGCGCGTGGATCGCCGATCTCGAAAGCAATCTTTCGCGGGATGACTTCCGCCGCGTCATGGCGCGCGCTGCCGAGATTCTGGACGGCAAGCCGTCCGCCATCGATCAGCTCTGCGCATATTTCGAGAGCGATCTTTTCAAAATCCGCTGCGCCGAGGTGCGCGCCCGGCAGGATCGCGGCGAAGATTTCGACGTGCCGCAGCTCGCGGAAGCGCTCGGCGTCCCGCTTGATCTGGCGACGCTGTGGATGCAGCAGAGGGCCGAAAAGGTGCTCGCCCGGCTTGTCGTGCCGGAGAAGGCGACGCTGCAATGAGCAGCCTGATCTCGCGATTGGCGACCGCGAGCCGCGCCTTCAAGCGCAGCTTCGACGCGGCGGGCGGATCGGGGCGATGGCCGCGCAAGGCTTCGATCTCGGCGCAGAATTCCGAAAGCCTCGCCGCGCGCAAGATCATCGGCGCCCGGACGGCCTATCTGGCGCACAACTCGCCACATGGATCATCGTTCGTCGAATCCTGGACCTCGGCATTGGTCGGCGACGGCCCGACCGTCCGCAGCGCGCATCCCGATGACGGCGTGCGCAAGGAAATCGAGGATCGCTTTTACGAGTGGTCGATGCGTTGCGATGTCGAAGGAGTCGGCGATCTCGCCGGACTGCTCCAGACCGCGACGCGATCCGTTGTGCAATCTGGCGAGGCGGTCTTTCACCTGCCCGTCGATCCCGCCGGTAATCTCGCCTTGCGGCTTCTCTCATCCGAGCAATTGGACAGCTCCCGGACGGTGCCGAGCCTTGGGATGACCGGCGACATGCCGCGCATCGTCTCCGGCGTCGAAACCGATAGCGGCGGCAGGCGGATCGCCTATTGGCTCTTGCCGGATGCGCCGGATGCCGCTTGGGCGAGCGTCGCGCCAAGCCAGCGCGTGCCCGCCGAGGATGTCGCGCATCTGTTCGTCCGCCGCTTCCCCGGACAGGTGCGCGGCTTGTCGTGGATGACGCCGATTGCGACCCGGCTGCAAGAGGTCGATACGCTCGAAGACTCCGCGCTCGTCAAAGCGCGGACCACGGCGCTTTTTGCCGGGTTCGTCACCGATGCCGAGGGCAGCACCGGCATCTTCGACGCCACCAACATGGAAAGCTTCGATCCGAACAGCATCGAATTCCAGCCGGGCACGCTGCAATTCCTGCCGCCGGGAACCGACATCAAGTTCACGCCCGTCGCCGACATGGGGCAGATTCATGAGCTGATGCGGGCGATGTTGCGATCCATCGCGGCGGGCGGCGGGCTCACCTATGAGCTGCTGACCGGCGACCTTTCGCAGGTGAACTTCTCCTCGGCGCGGCTCGGTCAGGCATCGTTCCAGCGCCGGGTCAAGGCGTTGCAGGGCTCGCTCCTCGTGGCGCAACTGCTGATGCCGGTCTGGCGTCGCTGGATCATTCTGGAAATCCTGACCGGGCGCCTCTACGCGCCGGACTTCGAGCGCAATCCGCTCGCCTACCTCAATGCCAAATTTCTCTGGCCGCAGCTCCCGCCCATCGACCCGCTCAAGCAGAGCAAAGCCGACGCCCTTGATCTTTCGTCGCGGACGAAATCGCGCGCCGAGATCGTCGCCGATCACGGGCGCGACGTTTCCGATGTCGACGCCGAGCTTGAGGGCGATCCGTTCTATGTCGTCGATCCTGCCGCCGCAGCCGCGCTGCTGGCGCAACCCGAGGAAGTTCAAAATGCGTCATGATCGTTTGCTGTTCCGCGACAGCGCCGTCTCCCTGTCTCATCGCGAGGCGATGCCGCGCCCGACAAGCTTCGACGCCGAGGCGCGGACCATTGAGGCCGTGATCGCAAGCACGACGCCCGTGCAGCGCACCGACGCCAAGGGCACGTTCTGGGAAATCTTGGACCCTGCCGGACTCGATCTGGACGTGACGCGCGGATCGTCGATCCTCGATAGCCACCGCAGCGGCGGCGTCGCATCGATCATCGGCAAGATCGATGACTGTTGGATCGAAGGCAGCGAGGTGATCGCGCGCATCCGGTTTAGCGAGCGTCCCGAAGTGGCGCCGATCATCGCCGATGTCCGCTCCGGCGTGATCTCGTTCCTGTCGGTCGGCTACAGCGTCGACAAGTGGAAGCCGGGCAAGAATGCCGCAGGCGAGCGGACCATGACCGCGACGAAATGGGCGGCACGAGAGGCGTCATTCGTCGCGGTGCCCGCCGATCCCGCTGCGAGAACGCGCGCCGCCGACATCGGCGGCGATGATCCGCCGCGACGTGACCGCGCCGCGACCAACCGCAGCATCCGCGAGCTTGGCCGCCATGCGGGCGTATCCCAATCCGTGGTCGACGATCTGATCGACCGTGGCGCATCCCTTGAGGAATCCAACATGACCATTTTGAGCAGCATCATCGCGCGCGGCGGCGTTTCGATCCGCGCCAGCGCGCACAACGATCAGAGCCTCGACAATCCCGACGTGTTCCAGCGCGCCGCGAGCGAAGCGCTCTATGTCCGGATCGCGCCGAATTTTGCGCCGATGCCGCAGGCGCGGCAGTTCGTCGGCATGAGCTGCGCCGACATGGCGCGGGAATGTCTGCGCCGCAACGGCATCAGCACGCAAGGCATGACCGCGCCGAGCCTCGTGACGCGCGCATTGCAGACGACGAGCGATTACCCGGCGCTGCTCGCCAACCTGATGAACAAGAGCCTGCGGGATGCGTACACCATTGCGCCGGGCGGCATCCGCAGGATCGCCAAGGAAACGACCGCGAACGATTTTCGCAGCAAGAGCCGAATCCAGATCGATCATACCGGCTTCATCTTGGAGAAGGTCAACGAAAGCGCCGAATTCAAATACGGCAGCTTCATCGGTTCCGCCGAGAGCTACGCGGTTGACACCTTCGGCAAAATCTTCGCGATCAGCCGGAAGGCGCTGATCAATGACGATCTCGGCGGCCTTGGCGACGTGACGCAGCGGCTCGGCCTTGCGGCGGCGGAATTCGAGCGGCTGTTTTTGGTCAACCTGCTGACCGCGCAATCCGGGCTCGGCCCGGACATGAGCGACGGGAATCCGCTGTTCGACGCGGCGCACGGGAACATCGCGGTCTCGGCGGTGCTTTCAATCGACAGCTTGTCCGCCGCGCGGCTCAAGATGCGCCAGCAAACCGCGCAAGGTGGCGGATTGATCAGCGTCGTGCCGCTGTATCTGATCGTGCCGTCGTCGCTCGAAACGACCGCCGAGCAATTGACGCGGACGATTCAGCCGACGCTTGTCACCAGCGTCAACCCGTTCGAGAGCTTGGTGCCTGTCGTCGAGCCGCGCCTGCCATCGGCAACGCGCTGGTATCTGTCCTGCGATCCGGCGCTGCTGCCGTGCCTGGAATTCGCGTACTTGGCCGGAAGTCCGGGGCCGCAGATCGAATCCCGCGCTGGCTTCGAGGTCGACGGCGTGCAGACCAAGGTCAGGCTCGATTACGGCGCTGGCTTTGTCGAGCATCGCGGGCTTGTCACCAACGCGGGCGTCTGACGATGGCGACGCAGCAGATGCTTGACGATTTGCGCGCGGCATATTTTTCCGGCGCGACTTCGATCAGTTACGAGGGGAAAAATATCGCCTATCGATCCGGCGCCGAGATGCGCGCGGCGATCCTGTCGCTTGAGCGCCAGCTCGGCATCAAGCGGCCTACGCGCGTGACGGTGTTTGCGGACAAAGGCTGGCAGGCACCGGGCGAGGGATCGGAATAGACGCACCATGCCCGCGCGCGCGGGCGGCAACAGGGTTCGCATGGGCAAGCATTGAGGGCGATGCCGCCAACCCGACAACGGATGCCAACCTCCGGGCTCATGCGGCCTTCGATTTCCGGACAAGGTTGGAGGGCGGCGATCAAGGCGGGAACCTTTGCCGCGAACGCTCTAGTTCGATGCCTTTAGACCGTAATGAGCGGACGGCCTCCTAAGCCAATTTTTGAACCAACCAGCAAACATTGGAATATCGATGCGCTTGGCATCATCGCCATATACCGTCAATTGCGCCGCGTTCCAGCAAGCGAAAATCATCACCCGATATTGCGGCTCCTCGTCCGCCGAATACTGATCGATACAGACTCTCACCTGTTCTGGCGTTTTTTCGCCCGCGTTGAGTTGGGCCAAAAGCTCAAAGTATCGCCGCTTCTGCATGGCGTGCGCGCGCGCACGATTTGAGAGGTCGAACGTAAGGTCGAGCGCCGCGATCACCGCCGCTGAGGCGGCGAATAGCTCTTTCAACCCAATTGAAAGTCCGTTTCCTGAAACAATGTGTTCTTTGGGAAGCAGATCGATGAGTGCACCAGCCCCCAACGCAATAACCGCGAACATAAACCAGCGATGGACCGTATCGAGAAAAGCTTCGCGACCCGAATGATATTGGGCGTTCGTGAGGCAACTGATACGAGCGCCGTCTACGGACGACGCGGCGGGCGGGGGTCCGGATGTCGCGTGGGATCGTTCTTGATCTCCCCCGGGCCCGGTGGACGTGGCTGCGGACGCGGCTCTGGACGCGGTTGCGGGCGCGGCTGACTCGGTTCTCTCGCTGCTTGCCATGTGTTCGTGCCTTCTGTCGCGCCAGACATACCGATTCCCCCCACTAAATTCGAGACATTCGAATGTCTAGTTCGGGTTGAGTCAATGGTCCGCTTCCCGGGAAATGGGTTGCGGCGGTGGATTTGGAAGGGGTAGCGTCCCCCATCTTTAACGGGAGTCCGAACATGGACCGCGCGGATATCTCGTTTTGGCTCAGCATCGCAGGTTTTGCGACATCATCCATTTTGGCAATCATCAAAGGGGTCGAATTCTATGGCTCCCGAAGGGTTTCATTTACGGCCGACACCCGGTTTACGGGCAGCTACCAAATCGGGAACACCATAGTTCTTTTGAATAGGTCAAACATCCCGGCCACCATTTCGTACTTCGAATTGGCGTGGACCGAGCGGCGATCTTTCGCCGGGCTTCCCATCCCGTTTACCCGCAAGGTCATGCAGACTGAATCGCCGGTTGATCCCGTTGATGGGTGTGAAATGACAGTTGCGCCGCATGGAGTGTGCTCGCTCTTGTTCAACGAGGAAAATCATTTCGATTGGGGTGCCAGCCTTCAACAGGACGTTTATCTAAAGCTTTGGCTCGTCGGGCGGCGAGGTTCGCCGATCTGGCTTTGGATTACGGGCCCCAGCCATAAGCTTAAGATCGGCTGAATGACCGATCCAAAGCCATCATCCTCCCCGGCTCATGATCGGCGGCGAACCTGATCACCGAATTATCCCATAAGCCTTCGCCCGCTTCCTTCGCGGCGCTGGCGTCGCCTTGGCCCCGTCCCGATGCAGCGCCCGCATCATCGCGATCCGGGCGAACATTGTCGGCCCGTCATGCTCGGCGACCAAGAGCAGGGCTTCCATCGCGGCTTGCCATTCGGCGGCGTCGTGCTCGGCCTTGGGCAACCCGGTGATGTACCGCCCGGCGTCCTGTAGGGTCACCAACCGGCGACCGCCCGGCAGGGGAATCGGATCGTCGAAGCGCCGCTTCCAATCGGGCATCAGGCGGGCACCGCTCGCCGGGCTTCCTGCCAATGGAAATCCGGGCGGACATCCGCCCCGCGCTTGCCGCAGGCTTGGCAGGTGAACCGGGCTTCGATGTCGGACAGCCGGGCGCCGTCCGGCCATCGGTCGCCGCTGATCGCCTGCCAATGGCTGCACCGATAATCCCGGCAATAGATCAGGAGCCCGCGAACGCCAGCGGCGCGCATCTCGGCGAAGGTGATCTTCTGGGCGGGGGCGGGCATGCGGCTATTGGAGCGCGGGCGTAACGCCGAGGCCAGCGCCGAATCGCTCGCCCGATATGCCCCGGCTCCAAAATCCGCAAAATGTTGCCCCAGATGTTGCCCCGAGGCTTTTTGTGCGTCAAATCGCCCCATGAGAACAGGCAGGAAAGGCCCGTGGTTATTGGCCAAGTAGCGAGTTTGCGCGGCCAAGTGTTTGTATCTACATAGTATATGCTGACGCCGCTTGCGAGCCATTGCACATCAGCGGAATCCGACGTAACCAGCCGCCGTCATCTGGATTAGGGCATGATCGACCGCAAAAACGGGCTCACTTACGCGGATTCGGGCGTCGATATCGATGCGGGCAATCGTCTGGTCGATCTCATCAAGCCGATGGTTCGCGCCACCGCGCGCGCCGGGGCCGATGCCGAAATCGGCGGGTTCGGCGGGTTGTTCGACCTCAAGGCCGCCGGCTTCAAGGACCCGGTGCTGGTGGCGGCCACCGACGGCGTCGGCACCAAGGTCAAGATTGCCATCGAGACCGGCCTGCATGGCGGCATCGGCATTGACCTGGTGGCGATGTCGGTCAACGACCTCGTGGTGCAGGGCGCCGAACCGCTGTTCTTCCTGGACTATTTCGCCTGCGGCAAGCTCGACCCGGAGGCCACCGCCGTGATCGTCGCCGGTATCGCCGAAGGCTGCCGGGAATCCGGCTGCGCCCTGATCGGCGGCGAGACTGCGGAAATGCCCGGGCTCTACAAGGATGGCGACTACGACCTCGCCGGTTTCGCGGTCGGCGCCGCCGAGCGCGGCACCTTGTTGCCGCGGCCCGATATCGCCGCCGGCGACGCGGTGATCGGCCTTGCCTCGTCGGGCGTGCACTCCAACGGCTTTTCCCTGGTCCGCAAGATCGTCGAGGTGTCGGGCCTCGGATTTGAGGCCAAGGCGCCGTTTTCGCCGGTCATGACGCTCGGCGGCGCGCTGCTGGCGCCGACCCGGCTCTATGTCCGGTCGTGCCTGCGCGCGATCCGCGAGACCGGCGCGGTGAAGGGGCTCGCCCACATCACCGGCGGCGGTTTCACCGACAATATCCCGCGTGTGCTGCCGAAGCATCTCGGCGTCGGCATCGACCTTGCGCGGCTGCCGGTGCTGCCGGTGTTCAAGTGGCTGGCAGAGCAGGGCGGCATCGCCGAGCTCGAGCTGCTGCGCACCTTCAACTGCGGCATCGGCATGATCGCCATCGTCAAGCCGGACGCCATCGAGCAAGTCACCGCCATTCTCACCGAAGCCGGCGAGAACGTGGCGTTGCTGGGCGAGGTGATCCCGGCCGAGAACAATCATCGCGTGGTCTATAACGGTCATCTCGATCTCAAATGGTGAGATCGATCTCGCATGGGTGAAGCCGTGAAGCGCCGTGTCGCCATCCTGATTTCCGGGCGCGGATCGAATATGGCTGCCCTGATCGAGGCAGCACGGCCCAAGGA
>JBAQER010000783.1:0-2000 GCA_049286845.1 Bradyrhizobium sp. | reverse complement strand
GAGTATCACGCCGGCGATGTTGCCCATCCCGCCCAGCACCACCATCGCGACCACCATCACCGACTCCACCAGAACGAAACTTTCGGGCGAGATGAAGCCCTGGATCGCGGCGAACATGCCGCCCGCGACGCCGCCAAAACTCGCACCCATGGCGAACGCAAGCAGTTTTGTCGCGGTGGTATCGATTCCCATGGCGCGCGCCGCGATCTCGTCCTCGCGGATCGCCTCCCAGGCGCGCCCGATGCGCGAGTTCTGCAGCCGCACATTGACCAGGATGATGGCGAGCATCAACGCGAGCAGCAGGTAGTAGTACTTCATCGGCCCGCTCACCACCACGCCCAGCACACTGTCGCTGCGGGAAAAATCCAGGCCGCCGATGCGCACCGCGTCGATGCCCGCGATGCCCTGCGGGCCGCGCGTGATATTCACCGGCTGCGATAGATTGTTGAGAAATATGCGCACGATCTCGCCGAAACCTAGGGTGACGATCGCCAGATAATCACCGCGCAGCTTGAGGGTCGGCGCACCCAGCATGATGCCGAACAGCGCCGCCACCCCCGCGCCGATCGGCAGGATCGCCCAGAACGGCAGGTGCAGGCCGAAGTGCGGGCTCGCCAGTAGCGCGTAGGCGTAGGCGCCGACGGCATAGAACGCGATATAGCCGAGATCGAGCAGCCCGGCGAAACCGACCACGATGTTCAGGCCGAGCGCAAGCAGCACGTAAAGCAGCGCGAGATTGGCGATGCGTACCCAGGCAGTTCCGGCTTGCGACAGCGCGAACGGCAGCAGCAGCAGTGTGAGCGCGATCAGCGCGATCCCCGCCCACAGCCATTTCTCGCGCCTCACGCCCTGTCCCCGACCCGCTCGCCGAGCAGCCCGGAAGGCCGGAACACAAGCACCAGGATCAGCACCACGAAGGCGAATACGTCCTGATAGTTGGATCCGAAAAGGACGAAATGCCCGCCGTCGGCGCAACTCGCCTCGGGTCCCAGGCCGTAGCCGCACAGGTCGGTCAGGTCACCGATGTAGCCGGCGCCGAGCGCCTCCACCACGCCCAGCAGCAGGCCGCCGACCATCGCACCGGGAATGTTGCCGATCCCGCCGAGTACCGCCGCGGCAAAGGCCTTCAGGCCCAGCACCGAACCCATGGTGTACTGGGCGACGCCGTAGTAGGTGCCGACCATCACGCCGGCGACGGCCCCCAGGGCGGCGCCGATGATGAAGGTGGCGGCGATGACGCGGTTCACGTCCACGCCCATCAGCCGCGCCACTTGCGGGTTCTGCGCCGTAGCGCGCATCGCCGTGCCGAGCCGTGTCCGGTACACGAGCAGGGCGAGGCCCGCCATGATGGCGAAGCACAGACCGAGGATGGTCAGTTGCACGCCCGTGACGGTCGCGCCGGCGAAAGTGAAGGTCGTGAGCGGGATGATCTGCGGGAACGCGAGCACGTTGCGGCTCCACACCAGCATCGCCAGGTGCTGCAGGATGATCGACACGCCGATGGCGGTGATCAGCGGCGCGAGGCGCGGCGCGTAGCGCAGCGGCCGGTAAGCAAGCCGCTCCATGGCGTACCCGACCAGCATGCACACCGGGATCGCGCAGCCGGTGCCGATGAGCACGACCACGAGCGGCGGCATGCCCGCCGCCGCGAGCATGTTGATGACCGTGAAGGCGACCATCGCACCGATCATCACCACCTCGCCGTGGGCGAAGTTGATCAGCTGGATGATGCCGTAGACCATCGTGTAGCCCAGCGCCACGATGGCGTACACGGCTCCCAGCGTCAGCCCGTTCACCAACTGCTGGACGAAGATGTCCACGCGGCGAGACTAGCAAAAAAAACGGCGTCCGAAGACGCCGTTTTCGGTTGCCGGGGAATCCTACTTCTTGGCTTCTTCCTTGGCCGGCGCGGCGCCGCCGACGAACTCGGCGTAGGGCACGCTCTTGCCGTCCTTGATGATCGCGGTAGGCTCCAGCTTGCCGGCCTTCATGGTGAAGAT
>JBAQER010000782.1:0-5917 GCA_049286845.1 Bradyrhizobium sp. | reverse complement strand
GATAATCGGGACGGCGGTTGCGGTAATCGATGTAATACGAATGCTCCCAGACGTCGCAGCCGAGGATCGGCGTCGCGCCGTGGACCAGCGGGCTCTCGCCGTTCGCGGTCTTGGAGATTTCGAGCTTGCCGTTCTTGACCGACAGCCATGCCCAGCCCGAGCCGAACTGGCCGACGCCGGCGGCGGCGAAATCGGTCTTGAACTTCTCCAGCCCGCCGAGGTCCTCGTTGATCTTCTTTTCCAGACGGCCCGGCAGTTTGCTGCCGCCGCCATTGGGCTTCATCCAGTTCCAGAAATGCAGGTGGTTGTAGTGCTGGCCGGCATTGTTGAACAGCGGCGCATTCTTGCCGAACGAGCCCTTGACGATCTCCTCGAGAGACTTGCCCTCGAATTCGGTGCCCTTCAGCAGATTGTTGCCGTTGGTCACATAGGCCTGATGATGCTTGTCGTGGTGGTATTCCAGCGTTTCCTTCGACATATGAGGAGCAAGCGCGTCATAGGCATAAGGAAGGTTGGGAAGCGTGAAGGTCATGGGATGATGTCCGCAATGATGGGAGACGTGACTTAACGGGACCCCTTATAGAAGGTTCCATCGATCTTAAACACAGCAATTTGGAACGACCAGGCCGGGGCTGCGCAGGGATTAAGCAAAATGAACATCGAGATCGACGTATTGAACGGAGACGCATCGTGGCCCGTGGCGGAGCCGCTGTTCGATGCGGTCTGGCCGCCGCATGTCATGGAAAAGCTGTCGTGGGGTCATGTCCAGTGGGCCCATGCCGACCTCCGCGTGCTGATCGAACGGCCCGAGGGCGGGCTGGCCTGCCATGTCGGAATTTATTTCCGCGACGTCACCCTGGACGGCCGCAAGATGCAGGCCGGCGGCATCGGCGGGGTCATGACCCGCGAGGACTGCCGCGGCCAGGGCTATGCCAGCCTCGCGCTGAACGCCGCGGTACGGACCATGCGCGACCACGAGGCGGTGCAGTTCGCGCTGTTGTTCTGCGAACCGCACAATTTCGCGTTCTACCAGGCGCGCGGCTGGCACCGCTTCGCCGGTGAGGTCTACGCCGAGCAGCCCGGGGGACGCATTCGCTTCGAGGCGATGGCGCCCTTCGTGTTCGACTTCACCCGCGCGCCGCGGCAAGGGGTCATCGACCTATGCGGCCTGCCTTGGTGACCATGCACGCCGCGGGGGTGGCGGTCGCAGGCGGCGGCCCATAATATGTCGGTCATCATTTTGTCCGCTGACGCCTGAATGGCCGGTGCTGCATGACCACCAAGGCCTCGCCTGAGGCGCCCCCGGCCGGCATCCCCGCCAGCGGCCTGCTGACGTCGCCGATCCTGCCGACCCTGCTGAAGCTGGCATTTCCGAATATCGTCGCGATGTTCGGCACCACCTTGGTGGCGGTCGCCGAAACCTCCTATATCGGCCGTCTCGGCATCGAACCCCTGGCCGCCATCGCGCTGGTCTTCCCCTTCGTGATGCTGACGCAGATGATGTCGGCGGGCGCCATGGGCGGCGGCGTTTCGTCGGCGATCAGCCGCGCGCTCGGCGCCGGCGACCGCGAGCGCGCGGCGACGCTGGCGCTGCACGCGGCCATGATCGGCCTGCTCGGCGGACTGTTCTTCACCGCTGTCATGCTGCTGTTCGGCCGCTGGTTCTTCATGCTGCTGGGCGGGCGCGGCGGCGTGCTCGAACAGGCCCTGCAATATTCGCAGGTGCTGTTTTCCGGCGCGGTCTCGATCTGGCTGGTCAATACGCTGTCCTCGGTGCTGCGCGGCACCGGCGATATGCGGCTGCCGTCGGCAACACTGATCGGCACCGCCCTCGTTCAGGTCGTGGCCGGCGGCACATTGGGTTTTGGTCTCGCCGGGCTGCCGCAACTCGGCATGCGCGGCGTCGCCGCCGGGCAACTGATCGCGTTCTCGCTCGGGGCGATATTTCTCGCCTGGGTCCTCGTCAGCGGCCGCAGCCGGCTGACGCTCGATTTTCGCGCCTTCAGATTTCAGCGCGCCATGTTCCTCGACATCCTGAAGGTCGGCGCGATCTCCTGCGTGGCGCCGCTGCAGAGCGTACTGACCATCCTGATCTTCACCAGGATCCTCGCCGGCTTCGGCACCGCGACGCTGGCCGGCTACGGCATGGGCTCGCGGCTCGAATTCCTGCTGACCCCGATTTCGTTCGCCTTCGGCGTCGCCTCGGTGCCGATGGTCGGCATGGCCATCGGCGCCGGCCTCGTGGCGAGCGCCCGCAAGGTGGCGTGGACCGCGGGCGCAGCGTCGGCCCTCACCATCGGCCTGATCGGCCTGATCGTGGCGGCGGAGCCGGTGCTCTGGGTGTCGCTGTTCACCAGCGATCCCGGCGTCACTGCCGCCGCTTATTCCTATTTCGCCTGGGCCGGCCCGGCTTTCGGGTTCTTCGGGCTGGGCACCTGCCTCTATTTCGCCTCGCAGGGTGCTGCGAAGGTCGGCGGCCCGGTGCTGGCGGGAACGGGCCGC
Organism: Bradyrhizobium sp.; assembly: GCA_049286845.1. GTDB lineage: Bacteria > Pseudomonadota > Alphaproteobacteria > Rhizobiales > Xanthobacteraceae > Bradyrhizobium. Next base: position 3,415 of record JBAQER010000782.1, on the reverse strand, counting down.
TTGCTGCTGGTCGGGCTCGGCGGCTGGTGGCTGGTGTCGATCGACGCTCCGGCATGGACGCTGTTCGCGCTGGCCGGCGCCGCCATGGTGCTGTTCGGCCTCGGCGTGGCCGCTTCGGTCCGCCTGACGCGCTGGGGTAAATGATCGCAAGCCGGCCGATATGAGCGCAATTGCGCTCACCGAGGGAGCGGCGTCGGAGTTTATCATCGGGCCGCGCTTCGCGCGGACCCGTTGGCTGCGTCTCCGCGGAATGATGGAGAAAACCTATTCTTCCATCGGGCAGTTGACCATCCAGGGCATGCCGAACTGATCGACGCACATCCCGAAGCCCTTGGAGAAGAAAGTCTTGCCGAACGCCATGTTGATGGTGCCGCCCTCGGCCAGCGCCTTGAACCGGCGCTCCGCATCGGCCGGATCCTCGACCTGCAGCGAGACCGCGAATCCCTGCGGCTGGTGAAAATTGCCCGGGGGCGCGTCGGAGGCCATCAGCACCTCGCCGTCGATCAATATCCTGGCATGCATGACCTTCTTCTTCCATTCCGGAGGGATCGGCATCTCCGCGGGCCCGTTCTCATATGTCAGCATTGCATCGATCCTGGCGCCGAGCACCTTCGCGTAGAATTTCAACGCCGCTTCGCAATTGCCGTTGTAGAATAGATAGGGATTGACCTGCATCACTTGCTCCTTGGGTGGTCGTGCTCGAATAGTCCGGTTATTTCTCGGTCGCCCGCTTCAGGTTGGCGAGCCCTGCTTCAAAGTCCTTGCCGACCATCTTGTCCATGTTGAAGAATACCTGCATCACCCTGGACATCAGGATCGCGGGGCCATGCATCAGCCAGGTCACCTCGGTCGCATCGCCCTGCGGCAGCATTGTGAACTCGGCGGTGTTGTGGGCCTCGAACGGCGTGAAAAAATCGAGCTTGATGGCGATTTTCGACGGCGCCGGCGCATCCAGAATTTCCATGCGGCCCGTGCCGACATTCTTGTTGCCCTCCCACGCATAGACCGCGCCGACGCCGCTCGCCGCCCCGCTATAGGTGCGCTTCATCGCGGGATCCTTGTGTTCGTAAGGCGACCACGATCCCCACTGATGAAAATCGTTTATCAGCGGAAAGATCTTTTCCGGCGGCGCCTTGATCGTGATGGCGCGCCTCACGGCGAACGTATCCGGCTTGTTCGCGGCGAGGATCAGCACGATCGCAATCGAAATCGCAAGCACGACGGCGATGATGGCAATGACTTCGAACATGGCAAACTCCGTATCGGCGAATCGTCAGTGAGGTAAATCAACGCTGCCAGGGCATCAAGTCGCGCAAGCTCCTGTCGCGGAGCCACAGCCCGCCCCACACCATCAGGCCCAGATAGAGTCCGAACAAGGTGTGGCTGAACAGCGGACTGCCGATCCTGACATGCGATGCCATCGCGCCGCCGAGATAGCCGGTCAACAGGATGGCTCCGAGAATCGAGGTCGGCGGAATCGCATAGAGCACGGTGCAGGCGATGGTGATGACACCGAGTGTCCGCGCCAGGCTTTCGCTCGAACCATAGCCCATCTTGTCCATGGTTTCCGTGACCACCGGCCACGGCACCAGCTTGATGGCGCCATCGAACAGCAGGAACACAACGACGAGGCCGCTGAGGATACGGCCGGTCCACTGTGCGGGCTTTGAAATTTCCGGGCTTGCCGCGGTCTCTGCGATCGTCGTCATGGTCGGCTCCGTCAGGGATTGGTGATGCTCAATCCAAGGACGAACGGGAGAGGCGAAAATCGACAGCGGGAGGGATTATTTTTTCGAGGTTTTGGCGTCCCGCGGCGCGCAGTCGCGCATCAGGCGGTCGAGATGCATCCTTATGTGGGCGGCCTCCGCCGAGGTGTTGGCGAGCGCGATGGCGCGGTCGAAGGCGACGCGGGCCTCCTCGTTGCGGCCGAGTTGCATCAGGAACGCACCGCGCACGCCGAAGAAATGGAAATAATTCGACAGCCGCGACGACAGCGGCTCGATCATCTCGAGCGCGGCCTCGGCCCCGCGCACCTTGGACACCGCAACCGCGCGGTTGAGCGTCACCACCGGCGACGGCTGCATCACCTCCAGCGCGCCATAAAGCAGATCGATCTGGGTCCAGTCGGTGTCTTCGGGCCTGGCGGCACGGGCATGCAGCGCCGCGATCGCCGCCTGGATCTGATAGGGTCCGCTGCGGCGGTGGCGCATCGCCTTGTCGATCAGCGCCAGCCCCTCCGCGATCATCTTCTGGTTCCACAGGCTGCGGTCCTGATCGTCGAGCAGGATCACCGCGCCCTCGGCGTCGAAGCGCGCCGCCGCGCGGGCGTGCTGCAGCAACAGCAGCGCCGTCAGCCCCATGATCTCGGGCTCGCCCTGGAACAGCCGCAGCAACAGCCGCGCCAGCCGGATCGCCTCCTCGCACAGCGGTGCACGGATTTCGGCGGTGTCGCCGCTTGCCGAATAGCCCTCGTTGAAGATCAGATAGATCATCGCCGCCACGGCGGAGAGCCGCTCGGAGCGCTCCACCGCGCCCGGGGTCTCGAATGGCACGTTGGCGTCGGCAACGCGCGCCTTTGCCCGGGTGATACGCTGCTCCATCGCCGCCTCGGAGACCAGGAAGGCGCGCGCGATCTGCTTGACGGTCAACCCCGAGACGATGCGCAAGGCGAGCGCGATCTGCTGCGTCGCCGGCAGGTCGGGATGGCAGCAGATGAACAGCAGCCGCAGGATGTCGTCGCGGTAATGCGAGCCGTCCAGCCGCTCGGCCAGCGCGTCCTCGGCATCGTCGAGGTCGGAGATCGCCTCGTCCTCGGGCAGCGGCTGCTGCCTGCGGTTGCGCCTGATGTCGTCGATCGCGACATTGCGGCCGACCATGATCAGCCATGCCGCGGGATCGCGCGGCGGACCGTTTTGCGGCCAGCTCTTCAGCGCACGCAAGGACGCGTTCTGGAAAGCCTCCTCGGCGGTGTCGAGATCGCGGAAATAGCGCAAGAGCGCGCCGACCGCCTGGGGGCGCGCCGAGGTCAGCGCGGCATCGATCCAGGCGGCGTCGGTCACGGCTTGATGCTCCCGGGATTCAACAGCCCAACCGGGCGGATTTCGTAGGCGCCGCCGGGATTGGCGGCCCCGAGATCGCGCGCGACGTCGAGCGCCTCATCGAGGTTGTTGCAGTCGACGATGTAGAAGCCGAGCAGCTGTTCCTTGGTCTCGGCGAAGGGGCCGTCGATGACCAGCGGCTCGTCGCCCTTGCGTAGGGTGGTGGCGGCGGTGGTCGGCAGCAGGCGGGCGACGGGACCAAGGCGGCCGGCCGCCGCGAGCTTGCGCTCGACGGCCTCCAGCCTGGCCATGACCGCGTCGTCCTCCGCCCTGCTCCAGGAGCCGACGACATCTTCGGAATGATAGCAGAGGATGGC
>JBAQER010000781.1:0-9187 GCA_049286845.1 Bradyrhizobium sp. | reverse complement strand
TAATCCGTCACCGCGACGTTGGCGCCCTCGGCCGCGAACACCCGCGCGGTGGCGCGGCCCATGCCGCTGGCCGCGCCGGTGACGAGAACGGTCAGGCCTTTGACCGAGCGGCTGAGCTGCTTGAAATCGGACATCGGGAATGCTCGCTGAGGATGAGGCCGTGCGGCCCGCAGGATTGACAAGGCTGGCACCGATCCCCAGAGAGGTCAAACCAAGCAAGAAGAGAACGGAGGCGCGCGATGAGCGAACTGGATTTCGGCGGCAGGCAGGTTCTCGTAGTCGGCGGCTCCAGCGGCATCGGCAACGGCATCGCGCAGGCGTTCCGCGCCAAAGGCGCGCGCGTGCATGTCTGCGGCACCCGCTCAGCCGCGTCGGATTACTCGCTCGCCGAGGGATCTGATCTCGAAGGCCTGGGCTACGCGCAGCTCGACGTCAGCGATCCCGGGGCAATCGAGAATTTCAGGCCGTCATTCGACAGGCTCGACGTGCTGGTGCTGGCGCAGGGCGCGGTGATCTACCGCCGCGGCGAATTCCAGATGGACGGATTTCGCAAGGTGCTCGAGGTCAATCTGATCAGCCTGATGGCCTGCGCCGGCAAATTCCACGACATGCTGAGCGCGAGCAAGGGCTCGCTGATCATCGTCAGCTCGACCGCCGCCTATCACTCGACCAAGGGCAATCCGGCCTACAACGCCTCGAAGACCGGTGCCGTCGGGCTGACCCGGACGCTCGGGCAGGCCTAGGCCGAGGACGGCATCCGCGTCAACGGCATCGCCCCCGGCCTCGTCGACACCAAGATGACCAAGGTGACGACGGCAAATCCGAAGCGGCTGGAAGGCGCGATCGAGCGGATACCGCTGAAGCGGCTGGGCACGCCGGCCGACATGGCGGGCGCCGCATTGTTTCTGGCCTCGCCGCTGTCGTCCTACATCGTCGGGCAAACGCTGATCGTCGATGGCGGACTCATTCTCTAGAGCGTTTTCGAGCGAACTGGAAACCGGTTCGCGTCAAGAAGACGCGTCAAACCAGGAATCTAGAGCCCCGTTTCGATTCCTTCGAAACGGAAAGGGCTCTAGGAACCGGAGCCGGTTTCATCAGTTAGCCAGCGAGAATCAGCTCAGGAGTAGACATGATGGACAAGGATCGAATCGCCGGCTCGGCCAAGGATTTCGCCGGTAAGGTCGAGGGCGCCATCGGCGATATCGCCGGCGACGCAAAGACCCAGGCCTCGGGCCGCGCCCGTGAGGCCGCCGGCACGGTGCAAAATCTGTACGGCCAAGCCAAGGACGCCGCGCGCGACGCGACCGATGCCGCTGCGAACTACGCCAAGGATGCCCTCGAGGACAGCGGCGAGACGCTGCGGGACGGCTCGCAAGCCGTGGCGAAGAAGGTGCAGGACAATCCGCTTGGCGCGCTGCTGGTCGCGGGCGGAATCGGCTTTGCGCTGGCGATGCTGATGACGCGTCCGCCGCGCCGACCGCCGCCGCGCTGGCGCTATTGAGACTGAGCAGTCTGTCTCGTCATTCCGGGATGCGCCGATAGGCGCAGACCCGGAATCTAGAGCTTATAGGTCAGAGTCACTACGACGAGATTCCGGGTTCGCGCTTCGCGCGTGCCGGAATGACTTGGGATCAATTATCTCGCAAAAACGCCGGGGACCGATGCCGAGCGACCGACGTTACCCGGCGGACGCGGTGCCGCCGGTGCGCGCGGCGCGGGTGGCGGTGGCGCGGCCTGGCGCGGCGCGCCGCCGAAGCTGAAGAAATTCCCCAGCGACGGTGTGCCCGGTTGTGGCGGGCGGAGTTTCTTCACGACGGGTTTCGGCGGAGCGCCCGGAACCGCAACTGCGCCATCCGGCGCCGTGGACGCCACCGGCGTTTCGCCCTTGGACTGTTCGCGTCCGACCTCGCGGCGCGGCCAGACGAAATCATCGGCGCGTCCGGCGGGCGGCGCCAGCGGCTCGCCCTTGACCAGCGTTCGCGCCGCCAGCGCATCGACTGCAGCCGGTCGCGAGCCGGGGCCGCCGAGTAATTGATCGGTGCCGACGGAGGAAGCCACCAGCGGCAGGATCGGTCCCGCCAGCGGACGCGGCGCCGGCTGACCGGGTAGCGCGTTGGCGTCGGGTATTCCGGGATCGGTCGGCAGCGCAATCGGCCCGGAACGCGCCGCCATCAGCCGCGTGATCTCGCGCTCGACATAATGCGCAAGCTTGCGCGCGCCGGGCTTGGTGAAATACACGCCGTCATAGGAGCGCAGCCGGCGGATCTGTCCCTCGAAGTCGGGACCTTGCTGCAGGAAGCGGCCGGCCTCGTCGACGAAACCGTCCCAGACGTCGACATAGGTGATGCCGGCCTTGCCGGCGCCGTCGCGATACAGCGAGTTCAGGAACAGCATGTCGGCGGTCGCCTTCGGGCCGCGCACGATGGGAAGACCGACCCACAATACCGGCACGCCCTTGGATTTCAGGACGCCGATCATTTCTTCGATCTTCTTGGCGTAGATCTCGACCCAGCGCTCGTCGCGAAACTCATACAGACCGTTCGCGGCGCGCGTGCTTTTCTCCGGCGCGATGATCGGCGGCACATCATTATCGGCGGCGTCATCGGCTTCAGCGTCGGCCGGCTTGCCCTCGTGCTTCGCGGCGTCGGCCGCGTCATCCGGCTTCGCCGCGGGCTTGGTGTCGCCAGGCTTTGCATCGGTTTTGCCGCGGGCGTCCTTCTTGTCGCCCTTCTTCTCGGACTTGTCGGCCACCGGTTCGCGGATCGCGACGCGGTCGTTGAGCCCGAGCATGACGACGATGGCGTCCGGCTTCTCGTTGGCGAGAATGCCTCTTGCCGCGGCGGCCCAGTCGGCAGGTTCGCCCTTGGGCTGATATTTGATCAGGCCGGAGACGGTCTTGTGCTTGCGGATCACGCCCATGTCCGGCTGTTCGGAATAGGCATCCTCGAGGCCGTAGGCGAGCCAGTCCGCCATGGCGTCGCCGAGCACCAGCACGTTGCGCTCCGGGATGCTCGTGGGGTCGCGCTTGTCCGGCGGCGGCGCCCTGGAAAAGTTCTCGACCCGCTTCGGCGCCTGCTGCTGGAATGGCGCGAACAGGTCGCCGCCGAACCAGCCGCCGCTGCGCGGCGCCGCCGGCCGGGGCGGTCCGCCGAAGTTGAAAAACTGCGCCGACGCCGGTCCGCCGATCCCGACCAAAAGCGCGACCGCAACCGCCAGCGCAATCAGCGGGCCGCTTTCGGTGAACACCCGGAAAAAGGACTTTTGCTTGGACATGCGGCTCGGTCGCAATGGATCGTCTGGCAATCAATATAATAGCGGAATCGGGCCGCAAGCGGGCAGATTTCGCGCCATAAACCGGGCATCGGCCGCTGCCGTCAAGGGTGCGGTGGAAATGCCGGTTTCAGGGTTACTTTTGCCGGCCGGAGGGGGCGTTCAGCGCCCCCTGAGCCGCTCCAGAACGTCGGAGGAGGCGAAACCGTCGGCCGGCGCCCCGATCGAGGCCTGGAAGCCGCGTAGCGCCTCCCGCGTCCGCCCGCCGAGCTGGCCGTCCGGTGTGCCCTGGTAGAAGCCGCGCCGGGCCAGCAGCTGCTGCAGTTCCAGCCGTTCCGCCCGCGACAGCACCCGTTCCTGCCGCGGCCAGGGCTGCACGAACGGCGCGCCGCCGCGCAGGCGGTCGGCAAAATGGCCGATCGCCAGCGCATAGGCCTCGGCCGGGTTGTATTTCATGATCACCCGGAAATTCTGCAGCATCAGGAAACCCGGCCCTTCGGCGCCGGCCGGCGCCAGCAAATAGGCCTTGTCGGCCGGGTTCGGGAACGGCTTGCCGCCGGCGCGGGTCAGGCCGAGGTGCTGCCATTGCGCGATCGTCATCGCCTTGGCGCGGTCCGCCAGCATGAAGTTGAAACCCGCTGGCAGCGCGACCTCGTAGCCCCAGGTCGCGCCGGTCTGCCAACCGTCTTTCTTGAGGTTGTTGGCGGTCGAGGCGATCAGGTCATAGGGATTGTCGACCACGTCGCGGCGGCCGTCGCCGTCGGCGTCGATCGCATAGCGCTTGAACGCGGTCGGCATGAATTGCGTCGGCCCGAACGCGCCGGCCCAGGAGCCGCGCAGCTGCTCGGGGCGCAAATCGCCGCGGTGCAGGATTTCCAGCGCCGAGAGGAATTCGTCCCTGAAGTATTTCTGGCGGCGGCCGATGCAGGCGAGCGTCGCCGTGGAATTGAGCACGCTGCGATCGCCCATCTGGGTCGAGTAGTTGGATTCGATGCCCCAAATGGATGCGATAATGTAGCGGTCGACGCCATAGGCCTTTTCCACCGCGTCGAACTGCGGCCTGTATTTGGCGAGGATCTCGCGGCCCTGGGCGAGGCGATTGTCGTTGACGAGAATGTCGAGATAATCCCAGATCGCCTTGGTGAATTCCGGCTGCGAATCCATCAGGTCCATGATGCGCAGATCGGGCTCGAGCCCGGCGGTGAAGCGCTGGAAGCTTGCCTGCGAGATATGGCGGCGCGCGGCGTCGGGCCACATCGCGGCGACGCAATTGCCGAAATTCGCCGCCGCCTCGCGGATCGCGGAAGCCGTCATCAGCGGATGGCCGGAGGCGCCGTCCTCTCCGCTCCACGGCGGTGCATTGCCGGGGCCGGGCGCCGCTTGCGGCTGCGCCGGCGTTCCCGATTTCTGGCCGGAGAAGATGTTGCCGAGCAGGTTGGAAATTCCGTCGCCGGATGACTGGGCCTTAGCCTCGCCGCCGAGCAGGAGCGCGGCAGCAAGCATGACCGCGCCGGTTCGACCCATCATCGATGATCCCGTCCGCCGCATCATGTCCTACCCGTCCGTCGAAACATCCCGTTCCCAGAAGGCCCTGTCACGGTTTCCAATGGCTTAACAAGGGCCGGATTTTGTTTCCTGCCAGGGCAATGGGCAAGGAGGATGAATCATCACCACACATCCGCCTTTGTTCCCGGCTGCAAACCGGCTACCAACGTGCAAGTAAATGCACATCCCGCTCTCGCAAGGCTTCCCGACACAACCATGAAAATCCGCAAAGCCGTCTTTCCGGTCGCCGGCCTCGGCACCCGCGTCCTGCCCGCCACCAAGGCGATGCCGAAGGAAATGCTGACCATCGTCGACAAGCCGCTGATCCAGTATGTGGTCGACGAGGCCAGGGAAGCCGGGATCGAGCATTTCATCTTCGTTACCGGCCGCAACAAGGGCGTGATCGAGGACCATTTCGACCGCATGTACGAACTCGACGCCACACTCGCCGCGCGCGGCAAGAAGGTCGAGCAGGAGATTCTGGCCCGCGATCAGCCCGCGGCCGGCGCCATGAGCTTTACGCGGCAGCAGGCGCCGCTCGGTCTCGGCCATGCGGTGTGGTGTGCGCGCGATATCGTCGGCAACGAGCCGTTCGCGGTGATACTGCCGGACGAGCTGGTGCTGAACACGCCGGGCTGCCTTGCGCAGATGATCGAGGCAGCAGGCAAGCTCGGCGACAAGTCAAACCTGATCGCGGTGGAAGAAGTGCCTGCCGAACTCACCCATCAATACGGCATCTGCGGCGTCGGCAAGCGCCTCGGCAGCAACATGTTCGAGGTCGACGGCATGGTGGAGAAGCCGCCGAAAGGCACCGCGCCGTCCAATTTGTCGATTACCGGGCGCTACATTCTGCAGCCGGAGATCTTCAGGATCCTGGAAACCCAGGAGCGCGGCGCCGGCGGCGAAATCCAGCTCACCGATGCGATGATCGGCCTCGCCAAGACGCAGAGCTTCTACGGCGTCGAATTCGAGGGCGAGCGGCACGATTGCGGCTCCAAGGCCGGCTTCCTGCGCGCCAACATCGCCTTCGGCATGGCGCGGCTCGATCTTCGTGACGGCCTGTGCGCGGAGATGAAGGCGTATCTGGAGAAGTGACCGGCGGCCGCCTAGGCCACCAGCGTCAGCGCCGGGACGCTGGCCAGCACGGAGCGGTTGCGGCCGCCGGCCTTGGCCGCATAGAGCGCCTTGTCGGCAGCTTTGACGAGTTCGAACCAATCCGTCACGGCGGTCGGCGTCAGGCTCGCGACGCCGATGCTGACGGTGGTGTGGTCGGACCAGTCCTGGACTTTCTGCCGGATCGTTTCGGCCACGACCAGCGCGTCCGCAGCCGAAGTCCCCGGCAACAGCACGGCAAATTCCTCGCCGCCGTAGCGCGCCGCGCAGTCGCCGGCCCGCCTTACCGAATCCGAAATGCAGATCGCGACCCCGACCAGCACCTCGTCGCCGGCCTGGTGTCCGAAAGTGTCGTTGTAGGATTTGAAATGGTCGGCATCGATCATCAATAGCGCGAGCGGGACTTGCTGGCGCGCGGCGCGCCGCCACTCGGCCTCGATCGAGGCATCGAACTTGCGCCGGTTCTTCAACCCGGTGAGCGCGTCGGTGGTCGCAAGCTCCTCGAGCTTGTCCTCTGCCTGCGCGCGGCGGCCGATTTCGCGCGCGAGAAACAGCGTCGTGCCAAGCACGAACACGATCAGCGCCATCATCACCGCGGCGATCCGGGTGGCCTGGGTGCGCCAGAGGCTCAATATGCTGTCCAACGGCTTTCCGACCACGACGAAAAGGGGTCTTGCGCTGTCGCGCCGGACGTACAGCCGCGGTATGGAATCCACCGGTCCGGATCCCGAATACGATCCTCCGGCCTGCAGGTTCGCCGGGTTCCATTTCGGCCGATCTGCCAAATTCTTGCCGATGATGTCGAGGTCGAACGGCCTGCGCATGATGACGGTGCGGTCGCGGCGCAACACGGTGATGGTGTCCTCCTGGCCGAGGCGCAGCCGGTCGAACAGGTCGTGGAAGTAGCTGAAGCGGATCGAGCCGGCGACCACGCCGAGAAAGCCTCCATCGGTGTCGGTGATACGCCGGCTCAGCACGATCGAATAGGCGCTGCGATGCAGCATGGGCCGGCTGATGAACAGGCCGACGTCGGGGCGGTCGCGATGAATCCGGAAGTACTCTTCGTCGCTGCGATCTTCCGGTAACGGATCCATCGTCGAGGCGTCGGCGGTCAGCCGCCCTTCGGCATCGAATACCTGGATCGCGCCGAAATGCCGGGCGGTCGCGGCATGATCGAACAGGATCAGGTGCCGGATCGGCTTGCTGACCTGTTCGATCTCCGGGGCAACCATGTTGCTCGCAACGGCGCGCAGCGACAGGTCGTAAAGCTCGATGTTGCGGCTGATGTCGGCCTCGATACCGGAAGCCAGGTTCTCGAGCGACTGGCGCGCCAGTTCTTCCTCGCCGCGGCGCATGTCGAGCATGACGCTGGCGCAGATCGCGGAGAAGCCGATCACCGTCACCACGGATGACAGGATCAGCAGCTTTGCCGAAGGCCGCCAAGGCCGGCTGGCCATGTCCTTGCGCCGTCCGAATAGCATTCGTTCGCTCCCGGGACTGAGGGATGCGCCTAAAGTCGTTGCGGCCGGCTTAAGTGGCGACAACGATACATTAATGAGTTAACGATTCGTTGCCCGAGATAGGAGAGCGGCTTCGAACGCCGAGTTTCGGCGAGATGGAATCGTGGAATTTCGCCTTGATCATACTACGGCAATGCCGTAGTATTTGGTTCCTATGCAGACCGTCGTGGAAACGCCGTCCTACCTCGCTGATGCGGAGCGGCTGTTTTCGCCGGAAGAGCGCAGGGCCATCGTCGATCGCCTGGCCGCTGACCCCACCTGCGGGGTGGTCATTCCGGGCAGCGGCGGAATTCGCAAGGTGCGGTTCGGCTTCGGCGCGCGGGGCAAGAGCGGCGGCGCGCGAATTATCTATCTGTTCAGCGGAGCGAGTCTGCCTGTCTTCGTGCTGGCGGTTTTCGCCAAGAACGAGAAAGCCAACCTGTCGCCGGCTGAGCGCAATGCTCTGGCCAAGATGGTCACCGACATGATCGAGGATTACAGGAGACGGAAATGACAAAAGCCGCATTTGACAAGATCAAGGCCGGGCTTGGCGAAGCCAAGGCGTTTCTTGATGGATCAGGAAGCAAGCGCGGTTACGAGGTCCATGTCCCGGCACGGGTCAACGTGAAGAAGATCCGCACGCGACTGGGGCTCTCGCAAGAGAGCTTTGCCCAAACCTATGGGTTCGCACTGTCGGCCGTGCGCGACTGGGAGCAGGGGCGGCGTCAGCCGGAACGCAGCGCGCGTATCCTGCTCAAGGTCGTTGAAAAGGAGCCGGAGGCTGTAACGCGAGCCCTGGCGAAAACCGCTTGATCATTGACCGAGGATGCCCGTGAACGATTACGACGCCCTGCGCGATTACCTGAAAAAGCAGACCCTGCCCGAATTCGTGCTGAGCTTCGAGCAGATCGAGGAGATCATCGACGGCGCATTGCCGCGCGCGGCGCAGCGCGCGTCGTGGTGGGAGACCCTGCGCAGCCCGCAGGAGAAAATGCCGCAACGCGAGGCCTGCCTCGCCGGCGGCTACATCGCGACCCGGCAGGCGGACGGCAAGAGCGTGCGGTTCAAGCGGGTCAAGGTAGCGAAGGTTATCACCCGCGAAGGCGGGTGATCCAGTATTCCAGAGACGGTGGCGATAGAACCGAGAAGCCGCGGCGTGCTGGATACCCCGCTTTCGCGGGGTACGGAACCGCATCGCGGCGTCCGCGATCCGCAGGGTTATTGGACGGCCGCTTTGGTGCGCATTACGGACTCAGGCCGGAAATTGCGCGAGGCCGATAAGTGCCCGGAAGCAGACATCGCGCCTCTCTCAATCGTGCATGAGAGCCGACTTAGTGAACGTGCTCCAGGCTACGAACTTATTTCCCCTTGGCGCGAGCCCGCGTGGGGAGCTGCTGAAAACGTTGGCGCAGAGCACTAACGAGGTGAAGGGTCCACTTGCAGGGATATGCGCAGGGGATCCGCTCAGGCAAGCAGCGTCTTGAGCCAGATGTTCCGTGTGATCTATGGGTTTTTCGCTGGCTGCTTGGCGCCGCTAGCAGGCGGTTGTTTTTTTGTGATCGGCTGGGCTGGTGCTGGCGCAGTTGTCGCGGGAGGCGGCGTAGGCGGAGCTGCGCCACCCTCGGGCGGGGTTGGCGTCATTTGTCCGATAGAAACCGAGATGCCGAACAATCGCCACTGCCCGTTCACAGGAGCAAATGCGAGTTCGAAGTTTACCTGCGACGGTACGGAGGGAAAAAAGCCAGCCATCCGCATCATGC
>JBAQER010000780.1:0-3499 GCA_049286845.1 Bradyrhizobium sp. | reverse complement strand
GCCTTGAGCTGCTCGATCTGCTGGCCCATCGCCGCAACGTCGCGCGCCATTGACTGCAACTGCGCCGTTTCGGGAGAGAGCGCGGCGGCGGCCGGTGCGGCGCTTTCCGCGGGCTGGGCCGGGGCTGCCGCTTGCGGAGCTGTTTGATCTGCCGCGGATGCCGGAACGCTGGGTGTATCGGCCTGCCCGGCGAGCGCAGCCTGTTCCGGCGGCGGCGATGAGTTGGCGGCGAACGGCGGCGTCCAGTTCGAGATCATTTGCCCCGCGGCATCGCCGTAGTGCTGCCAGGCGGCGACCGCGAGCCCGCTGCTGAGTGCAAACATGAAGGCCCAGGCCGCGGTTGCCGCCCACCTCCTGGTCGACGGCCGGCCGGAGGTGTCGGTCGCGCGAAACGTCGTATCGACCGTTGGCGCCGGCGTGCCGGCGGCGCTGGATTCGTCAGGGGGCTGCCGATCCAGAAGAGGGCTGACGGTGTCGCCCGTGATGTCGGCGAGCACCTTGTCGGCCCATGCGGAGGGGACGACGTCCGGTACGAGCGCAAAGTCGTCGTGCGGATCGGCTTCTCTCGGCTTCAGCGTGGATTGCATGGGCGCTCCGTGCTCGGTCCGGTGTCCCCCCGTGGGGTGTCCGGCGGATTCAGACTGCGTCGACGATCCTCAGCCCGGCTCCAGAGTCCGACCCGGTTTGACCAAAGCAAGGCGCTGGGAAGGAGAGGTTGGGGCTGCAGTCGCGGCGGCGTCGCGGGAACTTGAGCGGGGTGGCCGGCGATCGAAGGAACCAGCCCCCGGTTCGGCGGTTTCAGGTCAAGCCGTAGCGCGACCTGCGGAACCGGTTGCCGCGGCTCCGGCCGGGAAATCAGGGGAGAGCGAGATGATATCCGAGATGCAGATCCACACCATCGCGCGGCAGATGTTCGAGCGGCATGGCTTCGACGCTATCGCCGAAGCCGCCCGCATGGCCCTGGCTTGCGAGAGCAAGGGCGAGGCGGAAGAAGCCAGGGAGTGGCGCCATATCGAGGACGCCATGAAGATGATGCGGGGACCGCATCAAAGCTGAGGGGATCGAGGCCTGTTGCCAAGACAGAGCGAAGCGAACTCGTGCGACCGGCATGGCGCCCTCAATGCGGTTTGCCGAGCACGGAGGCAAAGGGCACGGAATAAATCTCGTCGCCGAGATCGTCGCTGACGTGCAGGACCCAGCCGCGCCAATCTTCCAGGCTGGCCGTCGTGATGAGCGACCGCACGACGAGGGCGGCGTGTTCACGTGCCTCGGCCAGATCGTCGACCGCGGCGCCGCATTGATCGATCAATGCATGTTCGGTGTTGGAGCAATGGAAATAGACCTGGGCCATGTTCCGCCTCCTGTGAGGTGCAGCTTGTATGAATAACAGCGGGAAGGCCGGCGGAAAATTGGGATGGATTCCCTAAGGGGAGTTACGGAGGAGCGGGCGTTTATCGCCGGACCGGCGCCAAAGGAGTCTTTTTCGGTTCCGATCGACACGTTTTCCTGACGCGAACCGGTCCGCAACGTCGCTCGAAACCGCTATAGAAGAACGCATGCGTCCGCTATTGCATGCAACGTTGATCAACGGGCGAACCGGCGATCCGGCGCTCTATCTCGAGACGCTGTTCGAGAAGCGGGCGATCCTGTTCGATCTCGGCGACATCGCGCTATTGCCGCCACGAAAGATTCTGCGCCTCGAGCACGTGTTCGTGTCGCATGCGCATGTCGATCACTTCATCGGCTTCGATCGGCTGTTGCGGGTGCTGGTCGGCCGCGACAAGCAGATCCATCTCTATGGCCCGAACGGTTTTGCCGATCGCGTCCACCACAAGCTGCAGGCCTATCTCTGGAATCTCGTCGATCGCGGCCTGCATGATCTGGTGTTCGTGGTCACCGAGATCGACGCCTCTCTTGCCACCCGGATGACACGGTTTCGTTTCAAGGCGGGCTTCGCCGCCGAGACGATGGGGACGGGCCGGATCGACGAAGGCGTTGTCGTCCGGGATCCGGCTTTCCGGGTCTCGACCGCGGTGCTTGCGCATCGCACCCCGTGCCTGGGATTCGCCGTCGAGGAGCCCGCTCACGTCAATATCTGGAAGACGCGGCTCGCAGGGCTGGGGCTTCCGGTCGGGCACTGGCTGCGCGACCTCAAGCGCGCGGTGATCGAGAACCGGCCGGATGATTTTCCGGTCCGGATCGGCGCCTCGACGACGGGTTCGGGCGGGCATGAGATGCCGCTCGGCAAGCTTCGGGATGTATTGACGATCACGCCTGGCCAGAAGATCGGTTACGTCACCGACGTTGCCGATACCGCGGATAATCGCAAGGCGATCACGGGTCTCGTCGGCAACGCCGACTTGCTGTTCATCGAGGCGGCGTTCGCGCGGGCGGATGCTGATTTGGCCGCCGATCGCGCCCATCTGACCACCGAGGCGGCCGGACAAATCGCCCGCCAGGCCGGCGTGCGCCGCGTCGAGCCGTTCCACTTTTCCTCCCGTTATCCCGGGCAGGAGGAGCGAATGCTGAACGAGGTGATGGCGGCCTTCGCCGCGCAATCACCGGAATGAGACACAGGCGGCCGGGAGGCCCCGCTACCGCGGTCGGTCCCTGTACAGCATCCACACCGAGAACAGGGCGCTGGCGGTTGCGATCAGGAACAGGCCGGACAACAGCGGTCCCTCGACATCCCAGCGCTGGAATCGGGCGAGATCGTAGAACACGTAGGCGGCGAACGTGAACGCGAGGCCATACATGTACGGCCTGCCGTCGCGCGCCGCGAGAACCGCGATCGCCATGACAGTGGCTTCGAGAATGATCGAGATGATCAACATGGTTCGATTGTAGCCCGGATGGAGCAAAGCGCAATCCGGGAATCGTGACCTCGTCCTGGCGCAATGACCTCTCTGCGTCGTCCCTGCGAAAGCAGGGACCCATAACCACCGGCGTTAGCGTGGCGAAGATTGCGTCATCCATCGCGGATTACCGAGAGCACAACGCGGTATGGGTCCCGGATCGGCGCTCGCTTGCGCTCACTTGTCCGGGACGACGTGGGGGGTTCTGATTCAAATCTCAAACAGCGAGAAGATGTGCGTCCGCGTTCTCGCGGCGCGATGCGCCCGAGCTTTGCGTCGATTGTCACCCTCGAAAAAGAAGAGGGCGCAGGGAAGACCGGGTGCGCGCTGCACCCGCGGTCCCGTGTGCAATTGTTATTGAGGAAAACGCACACGAGCATACAGGTTCAGCGGAGGCAATCCGGCCTTCCCTGCGCAGTGGTTTACGGCTTATACCGCGCTCGCCCCGGTGACCGGGCTTTCTTGCCACCGTCATCCACGGGAAGTTTTGCTTCCCGCGAACTTGACACCAGCGTCGGGGTGTCAGGCCCACACGGCTTTGCCGTCCACTCGAGTCACGCTCGTCAGTCGCAACTTCCGCGTCCACCGCATCCCACCGCGCGTTCGTGACGATCGCGACCCGCCCCTCTCATCGGGTGAGACGG
>JBAQER010000779.1:0-37000 GCA_049286845.1 Bradyrhizobium sp. | reverse complement strand
ATGCTGGTCGGCCGCGACGGCGCGAATTTCCCGCAGGCGCTGTTCGTCAGCCTGCGCCGCGCCGGCTGGCCGGTGTCGCCCGTGCTCGAAGGCCGTATCCAGATCGGCGGACGCTCGTTCCGCCTGTTGGGGATCGAGCCGGTCACGCTGCCCGCCGAGGTCGGCAATGCGCCGACGATCGGGCGCGCAGGCCTGCAGTCCTTCGTCACGCCGCCGGGAGAAATGCTGGTGGCGCCCGAAGCGCTCTCCGATCTCCACCTGCCGGAAGGCGCGCGGCCTTTGGCGAGCGGCGGCACCGAGCTGCCGCCGCTACGCGTGCAGGCGCAGCTCGTGCCCGGCGTGCTGGTGGTCGACATCGGCATCGCCCAGCGGCTATTGAACATGCCGGACCAACTCTCCCGCCTCGTGGTCGGCAAGATCAAGGGCAAACCCGCGCCGCTGGAGAACGTCGTCGGCGACAGCCTTCACTTGATCAAGGCGGATGCGGAAAGCGACCTCGAACGCCTCACCGACAGTTTTCACCTCAACCTGACGGCATTCGGCCTCTTGTCCTTCGTGGTCGGACTGTTCATCGTCAATTCGGCTGTGGGCCTTGCCTTCGAACAGCGGCGGCCGATGCTGCGAACCCTGCGCGCCTGCGGGGTGTCCGCCCGCATGCTGAACGCGGTGCTGGTGGTCGAACTGGTATCGCTGGCGCTCATCGCCGGCGCCCTCGGGCTGATCTGCGGCTACGGAATTGCGGCGTCGCTGCTGCCCGATGTCGCGGCAAGTTTGCGCGGACTCTACGGCGCGCAGATCCCCGGCCAATTGACGCTGAAGAGCGAATGGTGGGTCGCTGGCCTCGCCATCAGCGTGATCGGCGCGCTGGCGGCGGCGGCCACGAGTCTCACCAAAGCGATCCGCCTTCCAGTGCTGGTGGCAGCCCAGCCCCAAGCCTGGCAACAGGCGCAGCATCGCTGGCTGATCGTGCAGAGCGCGGTCGCGCTCGCCGTGTTCGCCGCCGCCGGAGGCTTTCTATGGTTCGGCGATTCCCTGGTATCGGGATTTGCCGTGCTGGCGGCGTTGATGCTGGCGGCCGCGCTCCTGCTGCCGGCGATCCTGGAGCGCGTGCTCGCGCTCGGCCAGCGCAACGCCCATCGCCCGCTCGCGGTCTGGTTCTGGGCCGACAGCCGCCAGCAGCTTTCCGGATTGTCGCTGGCGCTGATGGCGCTGTTGCTCGCGCTCGCGGTCAATGTCGGTGTCGGCACCATGGTCGAAAGCTTCAGCCGGACTTTTGTCAGCTGGCTCGACGGACGACTGGCGGCGGATGTCTATGTCAACGCGTCCAGCGACGCGCAGGCAACCGAGATCAAGGCGTGGCTGCGGAACCGGCCGGAGGTGCAGGCGATCCTGCCGGGCGGCCGCGCCGAATCGCAAATGGCCGGCGCGCCGATCGAAATATTGGGCTTGCCCGATCATCCCACCTATAGCGAGCACTGGCCGTTGCTTGAGTCCACGGCGAACGCCTGGATCAGGCTTCGTCCCGGCGATGCCGGCCTCGTCAGCGAGCAACTGGCGCGGCGCCTGAAACTTGGAATCGGCGACCGCATCGAAGTGCCCGCCCCCGGAGGCAACTGGCCGCTCGAGGTGATCGGCATCTACGCCGACTATGGCAACCCGAAGGGCCAGATCGCCGTCAATTACGCGGCGCTGACGCGGCGCTTCCCTGCCATCCCTTACACCCGGTTGGGCCTGCGGGTTCTGCCTGCGGAAATTCCGTCGCTGATCTCCGGTTTGCGCGAACGATTTGGCCTCGACGACCGCAGCCTCGCCGATCAAGCCACGATGAAGGCGGAGTCGAAGCGGATCTTCAACCGCACTTTCGCGGTGACGGCAGCGCTCAATACTTTCACCCTCGGCGTCGCCGGCATTGCGCTGCTCACCAGCCTCTTGACCCTGAGCAATTCGCGGCTGCCGCAGCTGGCGCCATTGTGGGCGATCGGAATCACGCGGCGGCGGCTGGCGTCGATCGAGCTTGTCAAAACCCTGTCGGTGGCGCTGATCACGGCCCTGCTGGCGCTGCCGCTGGGCTTGCTGGTGGCGTGGTGCCTGATCGCGGTGGTGAACGTGAAAGCCTTCGGCTGGCGCCTGCCGTTTCACGTGTTCCCGCTGCAATTGTTGCAACTGCTCTGCGTGGCGATGGCGGCTTCGCTGTTGGCCGCGCTGCTGCCGGTTCTCAAGCTGGCGCGGATGCAGCCGACCAGCCTGATCAAGATTTTCGCCGATGAAAGATAATGTCAGGATATCCCGCCGCGCCTTCACGGGCGGCCTTGCCCTGATCGGGCTCGGCCGAGCGCCGGCGCTGGCGCAGGGCTTTGCCGGTCTCGGCGAGAACGCGGAAGGGTTCGCGCCCGTGGTGCCCGGCAAGACCTTCACGTTTCCCGCCGATCACGGTCCGCATCCGGAGTTTCGCATCGAGTGGTGGTACGTGACGGCGAATCTCAAGGACTCGACCGGCACGGCCTATGGCGCGCAGTGGACCTTGTTTCGCCAGGCATCGCGGCCGGGCGCGCCACAAGAGGGCTGGGCCAACCAGCAGATCTGGATGGGCCACGCCGCCGTGACCCGCGCCGACACCCACCGCAGCAGTGAAACCTTCGCCCGTGGCGGCGTCGGTCAGGCCGGCGTCGAGGCCAAGCCGTTTCAAGCCTGGATCGATTCCTGGGAAATGCGCGGGGGTGAAGCGATGCGCGACGCCATGCTGGCGCCGCTCGAACTCACCGCATCGGGCGCCGATTTCAGCTACGCGCTGCGGCTCGATGCCGACCGGCCGCTGGTGCTGCAGGGCAAGGCCGGCTATAGCCGCAAATCGGAGCGCGGGCAGGCCTCGTATTATTACAGCCAGCCCTTCTTCAAAGTGACTGGCCGCATCAGCATCGGCGACAAACCCGCGGAAGTCGCCGGGGAAGCCTGGATGGACCGCGAATGGAGCAGCCAGCCGCTCGCCCCGGATCAGACCGGATGGGACTGGTTCTCGCTGCATCTCAACTCCGGCGAAAAGCTCATGCTGTACCGGCTGCGTCAGAAAGACGGCCGCGCCGATCTTTTCGGCAACTGGATCGAGCCCGACGGCCGCTCCAGCGAAATCGCATCCGGCGATAACACGATGACGCCGACGGCCTCGACCGAAATCGAAGGCCGCAAGATCCCGACCGGATGGAGCATCGTCATCCCCGCGCGCGGCCTGCGCATCGAAACCACGCCGTTGAACGCGAAGAGCTGGATGGGCACGAGCTTTCCTTACTGGGAGGGGCCGATCAGCTTTGCCGGCAGCCACACCGGATTAGGATATCTCGAACTGACCGGCTATTGAGGCGAATCCGTCATTCCGGGGCGCATCGAAGATGCGAACCCGGAATCCCGAGATTCCGGGTCTGGTCCTGCGGACCATCCCGGAATGACGCCTCTACTACGTTCATCTTTTTACAAACAGGAATCCTCGCGATGTACCATTTCACCGCGCTCGTCACCTGCCTCGCCATCCTGTTCTACTTGTTCACCGGCATCCAGGTGTCGAAGGCGCGTGTTGCATTGGGCGTGAAGGCGCCTGCCACATCGGGCCATCCCGATTTCGATCGGGTGTTCCGGGTGCAGATGAACACGCTGGAATGGATGCCGGTTTTCCTGCCTTCGCTGTGGCTGTTTGCGATCTACATCAGCGATGCCGCTGCGGCCGTATTGGGCCTGGTGTGGATCGCCGGCCGCATGCTCTACCTGGTCGGCTATTCGCGGGCCGCGGCGAAGCGCGGGCCGGGCTTTGCGGTTCAGGGGCTCGCGGCCGGCGTCCTCTGGCTGGGCGCGCTCGGCGCCATCCTCTGGCGTCTCATTCACGCCTGACAATGGACGCCGCCTGATCAGCGGCGGGTCCGGGCAATGGTCTCGGAGGGGAGTTCGCCAAAGGCTTCGCGATAGTCCCTGGCGAAATGACCCGGACTTGCAAAATTGCATTTGAACGCGATCGCCGTCACGCTGATGCCGGGTTCGCCTGACATCAGCGCCTCTCTTGCACGCCGGAGCCGGATCGACTTGGCGAAGGCCATCGGCGAATAGCCCCGGCTGCGATCGAAGGCCCTGAAGATCGATCGCGCGCTGACGCCGGCCTCGGTTACCAGCCGGTCGATCGTGATCGCTCCCTGCCAGTTGGCTTCGATGAAATCCTCCAGCCGCCGGACCACGCGAGACGCGGGTTGCTTTTCCTGACGTTCCAGCAAGTGGCTGAAGGAGTGATGGCTGGCCCAGAGAAAGGCGATCTGCACCGCCTGCTCCAGTTCGTGGCAAGCGGCCGCGGGCAATCTGGATGCCGACGAATCCAGTTGCCGCAACAGAAACTGCAGGAGCTGGCAAAGGCCTTGCGCATAGGGCTGGTCTGCGCCGATCGCGGACTGGAAAGCCAATTCGCCCTTCGGCTTGACGCCGATGAGCGCGGTCATCTTTTGCAGCAATGCGCCCTGGTTCAGGCGAAGCGTGAGGCGTTCATGCCCCGCTTCGCAAACCGTCCGCGAGGCAATGCCGGACGGCGTGATCGCGAGCTGGCGTTGGCTGATGTCGGTCGTCACCCCCACGGCTGCCGTAGTGGCACGGCCCTTCAGTGCGATTTGCAGCCGAATGAAGTCGGCCGCCAAATGATCCGCTGCAAGGTCACAGCTCGTGGCGCCAAAGGCCAGGCCAATTTCCGGAAGCGTAACGAGATTGACGCGCGCCTCGAACCTGTCGGTTTCGCCAAGGTCGATCCGGGCCGCACCGAACAATGTCGACCCGAAATGCCTGAGCTCCTCGGGATTGGATGTCCGAAACACCGGAAATCGGTGTAAAGGCTCGGCTCCGGCATCAGTCATCATGTCCGCCCGTGGGTCAGTGAACGCAACGTGTGCCCGGTCGGCACCCCCTTTGATTCGGCATTTGCCGCAGATCAATAACAATCCGGGCGCCGACGCCGAACTGATCTATGTCAATAGCGGCGGCCTTTAACGCAAATTCGGGCGGTAAAAGGATGCTCCATCACCTCGACGGAACGAGCCCAATTGCGCAATTCAACGTAGAATATTTTGGCAGGTTCGCTCTCCAAAGAACGGCCGCAGAGGACCAGCGTCATTTTGTGGTTCCCCTCCCCGCGGACTCCGCTAGATTGTTCCCAAAGGCCGTAACAAGGCCAAAACGTCCGGGAGGACAAGCGTGTACAAGGGCCGTGTCGTTTTCGGCGCCATGGACGAGGTGGTTTTCGGGACTGCCGCCGCCGAGGCCGTGGTCGCGCAGACGAACCGCCTCGGCACGACCCGCGCCTTCCTGATGGTCAGCGGCACGCTCAACCGCGAGACCGACGAGATCGAGAAGATTCGAAAGGCGCTCGGCCCGCGTTGCGTGGGCACCTTTGATGCGATGCGGCCGCATACGCCGCGGGAGGGGGTGATCGCGGCTTGCGAACAGGCCCGCGCCGCCGATGCCGATCTCATCGTCACGGTGGGCGGCGGCTCGATCACCGACGGCGCCAAGGCGGTGCAGATCTGCCTCGCCAACGATGTTCGCAGCGTCGAGGATATCGACAGGGTCCGAGCCCACAAGGGCGTCGCGCCGCCGATCAATCCGCCTGTCGTGCGCCAGGTCAGCGTGCCGACCACGATTGCCGGCGGCGAGTTCAGCGCGATCGCCGGCGTCACCAACGAGCGCACCAAGGTCAAGGAAATGCTGCGCCATGACCTGGTGATGCCGCGCGCGGCGATTCTCGATCCCGCGCTGACCGTGCACACGCCGGAATGGCTGTTCCTTTCGACCGGCATCCGCGCCGTCGACCATTGCGTCGAAGGCCTGTGTTCGCGCGAGGCGCATCCCTACGCCGACGCCCAGGCGATCAAGGGATTGTCGATGCTGGCCGAGGGCCTGCCGCGCGTGAAGGCCGACGCACGCGATCTCGACGCGCGGATGGACTGCCAGCTCGGCACCTGGCTCTCGATGGGCCCACTGTCGTCGGGGGTGCCGATGGGGGCGAGCCACGGCATCGGCTATGTGCTCGGCGCTGTCTACGACGTGCCGCACGGATATACTTCCTGCGTGATGCTGCCGTCGGTGCTGCGCTGGAACAAATCCGTTAATGCCGGGCGGCAGGCGCAGGTCGCCGCAGCGATGGGACAGCCCGGCAAGGACGCCGGCGACGTGCTGGAGGCCTTCATCCGCGGCCTCGGCATGCCCTGCAGCCTGCAGGACGTCCGGATCGGTCCCGAGCATTTCGACCGCATCGCGGAACAGGCGATGGCAACACCGTGGATCCCGCGCAACCCGCGCAAGATCGATTCACCGGCGCAGGTGCGCGAAATTCTTCTTCTGGCCGCATAAGAAAATCGGAGACACGATGTACACCGGCAAGCATGCTCATCTTCGTCCGCTGCAGCCCGCCTTCATCATGGCGAGTACCGGCGAGGCCGTGACCTACCGGGAGCTTGAGGCGCGCTGCAATCGCCTGGCGCACCTGTTGCGCCAACGCGGCCTGAAGCGGCTCGACCATTATGCCGTATTCATGGAGAACAACGGCCGCTACCTGGAAGCCTGCGGCGCCGGCGAGCGGTCCGGGCTGTATTACACTTGCGTCAATTCGTATCTGACGCCAGGCGAACTCGCCTACATCGTCAACAACAGTGAATCCCGCATCCTCATCACCTCGGTTGCAAAGCTCGACGTGGCCCGCGAAGCGCTGAAGGAATGCCCCAAGGTCGAACTCTGCATCGTCGCCGATGGTCCGGGCGAGAGCGAGCGCATCGTCGGCCTGCAGGAGGCAACGCGCGGGCTGCCGAAGACGCCGATACCGGACGAATGCATCGGCACCGCGATGCTCTATTCGTCGGGCACCACCGGCCGGCCGAAGGGCATTCTGCGCCCGCTGCCGGAGCAGCCGGCGACCCAGCAACTGCCGATCTTCGATTTTCTGCAGAAGCTCTGGCAATACCGCGAAGGCATGATCTACCTGTCGCCGGCGCCGCTCTATCACTCGGCGCCGCAGGCCGCGGTCAATCTCACGATCCGCAGCGGCGGCACCGCCATCATCATGGAGCACTTCGATCCCGAGCGTTACCTCGAGCTGGTCGAGAAATGGGGCGTCACCCATACCCAGCTGGTGCCGACGATGTTCTCGCGGATGCTGAAGCTGCCGGAGGCCGCGCGCAAGCGCCACGATTTGTCGTCGCTCGAAATCGCGATCCATGCGGCGGCGCCGTGTCCGGCGGCAGTGAAGGAAGACATGATCAAATGGTGGGGGCCGATCATCCACGAATATTACGGCGCCACCGAGGGGCTCGGCTTTACCGCCTGCAACAGCACGGAATGGCTCGCTCACCGCGGCAGCGTCGGCAAGGTGCTGCTCGGCGACCTGCACATTCTCGACGAAGACATGAAGCCGTGCCCGATGGGCACGCCGGGCACGGTCTGGTTCAAGACCGCCACTCCGTTTGAATATTTCAACGATCCGAACAAGACCAGGGAGGCCCGCTCGCCGGACGGCGCCATGAGCACGGTCGGCGACGTCGGCTATGTCGACAGCGACGGCTTTCTCTACCTGACCGACCGCTCGACCTTCATGATCATCTCCGGCGGCGTCAACATCTACCCGCAGGAATGCGAGAACCTCCTGATCACCCATCCCAAGATCGCGGATGCCGCGGTGTTCGGCGTGCCCAATGCCGATCTCGGCGAGGAGGTGAAGGCGGTGGTGCAGCCGATGCCGGGCATTCAGCCGGGCCCCGAGCTTGCCGAGGAACTGATCCAGTTCTGCAGCCAGTCGCTGTCGCGCCAGAAGGTGCCGCGCTCGATCGACTTCGAGGCGGAACTGCCGCGGCTGCCGACCGGCAAGCTCTACAAGCGGCTGCTGCGCGATCGCTATTGGGGTGACAAGACGACGCGGATCGTGTGACGGCGCGCAGCGACAGGGCTCCTGCTCATCATTCGCCAATCGGGCAAGCGCCCGGATTGGCGCAGGGCGCGGGAACCGGCCGCGTCGTGGCCGCGGCTTCGTCCGAAGCCCGGCCTTCGACCCCGTTCACGATCGCTGCGATGCGCCAGCGATAGGCGGTATTTGGCGTCAGGCCGGAATCGGCGAAACTCGGCCCGGCCACCTCCGCCACCGCTGCAAACGGGCCGTCGGCGCCGGCACGGAAGACGCGGTAGGCTGTCGCGTCAGCCTGCGGAACCCATGCCAGATCGGCGCCGGTGTCCGATCGGTCGATGACCTTGAGCATGATCGATGCCGCGGCGGGTGCAGGTGAGGACGCCGCCGGCGTTGCGCGCGCGGTCAACGCGTCGAGCATCGCCTTGATCGTCCTGATCTGCGCTCCGGACTTGGTGACATAACTGTCGTCGTAATCGACGTACCCCCACCAGTCCCAGCAAGCGTGGGGATTGTAGGGGTACCATTTCGCAGTGGTTTGCGGATAGAGCACGATCAGACGATTGTTATCTGCCCAGGCATTGTACCCGGTGCGCTCGATGAAACGCCGCCCAATTTCGGGGCCTTCTTGCTGGTTGCAACCGTGCAAGGCGATATGGACGCGGCACGCCTCGCCATTCTCGCATTCCTTGGGCACGAACACGTAGCCGGTCTTGCCCAGGCTCAGCGAACCGACGCTGCCGGGTTTGGTGTAAAGCGACTGATCGAACAACCTGATCGTCCCGCTCAACGGACCGGCCTTCGGGCGATTCAACGCGCCGTAAATGTGCTGGAGAATGATTCCGGCCTGGTCATAGCCGCACTGATCGATGAACGGACTGACACTCGCCTTGCATTCATTGAGGTCGGCGCGGGGTGGATCCTGCGCAACCACCAGCGAATGCCCGGCTCCGATCGTGGTCTGGTAGTAGAGGTTGCCGCGATTGGCCTCGCCCAGGTAATGGCGATAGAAGCCGGCGGCCGCATCGGTGACCGATCGTGCCACCACGACGTCGTTATAGCCGTGGAACAGATATACTTTCTGCCGCCGCACGAACTGCAGCGAGTCGATCGCGCCGGAAGCCGACTTGGCGTCGGCCTTGGCGAAGAAGTTGCTCATTCCGGGAGGCGGCCCGGACAGGCATGGGCCTGTCGCGTTGGTAATTGAAGACCAGTAGCTGAAGAACCCGCTGGCTTTTGCGCACCAATACGGCCCGCCGGCGACCACGCCGACGCCCTTGATCACCGAAGACCAGGCGGTACCGAACTGGACCGCCATGAATGCGCCGGAGGAGATGCCGGATATCGAGCTTTCGCCGATGGCGGCATTGTAGCCGGGGAGCGCCGCGGGCGCTTGGGCCAGCGCCGGCCGGGCGATAAACGCCACGCAGGCAATCGCGACGGAAGTCCGGCGCAACGATGCAACGACCATGGGACGCTCCCGTTGAACGGCTTGCTATCGGAAGAAGCCTACCTCAGGGCGCAGGCGGGTTTCATGCCAATTTCATGAAGGGGCCGCGGAACCCTCCTTCAAGGCCGCGTCGCGAACCAGATGACATGGCGCGCGCCGCTGCGCCTGGCGGTGGCGCGCACGGCAACCTCGTTCACCGCGAAGCCGGCGTCGCGAAGCCGTTTGGAGAAAGCCGGATGCGGCCCCGACGACCAGACCGCGAGGACGCCGCCCGGCCGCAACGCCCGGCGGATCGCCTTCAATCCGCTGGGATCGTAGAGCGCATCGTTCGCTTTCCGGATCAATCCCTCCGGACCATTGTCGACATCGAGCAGGATCGCATCGAACGTGGCGGGGTGAAACTGAATCACCTCGATGACGTCAGCACACAGGATGCTGGCGCGCGGATCGCTGAGGCTGTCACCAAAAATCTCCGCCATCGGGCCTTTCGCCCACGCGATCACGGCCGGCACCAGTTCGGCCACCGTGATCCGCGCCTTCGGTCCCAGCACGGCAAGCGCGGCGCGCAGCGTGAACCCCATGCCGAGCCCGCCGATCAGAAGGTGCGGCGCCTTGACGGCTTCCAGCCTTCGGCAGGCGAGCGTGGCCAGCGCCTCCTCCGACCCGCTGAGACGGCTGTTCATCAATTCGTTCGGCCCGATCTTCATGGAGAATTCGTTGCCGCGCTGCATCAGGCGAAGTTCGACCTCTGCGCCGGGCACGCGAGCGGTATCGATCTGCTTCCATGGAATCATGCGACGCTTTTAGCTGCTTTGGCTATCTCGCGCGAGGTGGCCGGCAGAACTCTCTCGCTCAAGCCGTTTGCCGGAAAATGCAAAACTGGAAACGCAGAGTTTGCGTCGGCGACCATTTGGTGACATCAGCGACGGCAAATCGATCCCGGCATCGATGATGTATGCTAAGGGCAGAAAGATGATCGCCACAGCCCCCGCAGTCCCATGAACGCTGACCGGATCTGGAGAACCACGCTTGCCGGACTATGCGGAAGCGTTGCTCACTCCGGCCTCATGTTCCTGAAGTCCGGAATGGGCTGGCTGCCGTCGTTTCAGCCCTATGACGAATTGCAGCAGGCCCTGAGCCAGTTGGTAGGAAGCTCGGTTCATCCGTCGATTCTATGGGCGCTTTCGTTCCTGAACGGTTCTGTCGTACTCGGCTTCCTGTTCGGCCACGCCTACCCGTTGTTGCCGGGTCAAAGCGGCGCGGCCAAGGGATTGGTCTTCGGTGTGCTCGGCTGGATATTGATGGGCCTGGTGTTCTTTCCGATGCTGGGGCGCGGCCTGTTCGCCGCTCAAGCCGGCCTCGGCTTTCAGCCGGCTGTGTTTTCGCTGCTGATGGTGCTGTCCTACAGCGTGATCCTGGGCCTGATCTATTCCGCACTCAATGCAGGCGGCGCGGCCAGGCAGGACAGCCGCTAACCGGCCGGCCAATATCCCTCTCGTTCATCCCAGCATCTGGGTATCGCCGCAGACCGAGATCGCCTGCCCGGAAATCGTCTTGCCGCGCGGGCTGCACATGAACAGGATCTGGTCGGCGATCTGCTCCGGCGTCACATAGTCCTTGATCGAGGTGTAGGAAAACGCCGTGCGTTCCATTTCGGCGTAGGAAATCCCGCGCTGCTGCGCCTTGGCTTCCAGCACCCGGCGCTGCCGGTCGCCGGCGACAAGGCCGGGCAGGATCGCATTGACGCGGATGTTGTCTGGTCCGAGCTCGATCGACAGCGATTTTGTCAAGCCGATCACGCCCCATTTCGCCGCGGCATAGGGCGTGCGCATGGCGAAGCCGAGCCGGCCTGCGGCCGAGGAGATATTGACGATCGATGCGTTCCTGCTCTTGCGCAAATGCGGTACCGCAAGCCGGGTGCAGTTGAACTGTCCGGTCAGGCAGATTTCCAGGCAGCGGTCCCAGTCTTCCGGATTCATCTCCTCGACCTTGGCGGTCGGGCCGGCGATGCCGGCATTATTCACCAGCACGTCGAGGCCGCCGAGTTTTGCCATCGCGTCCGCAAAGAGCTTCTGAACTGCCGTGCGGTCGGAGACATCGCAGGGTGTAGACGTGATCGCGGGATCGCTGGCGGCCAGCGCCGACAACGCCATTTCGTCGACATCGCAGGTGTGAACCCTGGCGCCTTCGGCCGCGAAACGCCGCGCGATGGCGAGCCCGATGCCGTTGGCGCCGGCGGTTACCAGCACGCGCAAACCCTTGAGTTCGAGATCCATGGTCGCTCCGAGATGTCGTTTGAAAGAGTGTCAGTCGGCGAGGCCGCCGCGCGACAGGATAAAGTCCGCGGCGCTTCGGATGTCGCCGGCAATTCCGGCCTGCGCGGCCTCGCCGCTGCCGGCGGCGATGGCGTTGCGCACATTGGCGTGAAACCGGATCGCATCGCCCTTGGCGAGCCGTTCGGGGTTGGCTCGCAGATCGAGATTGATCACCGGTCCCGCCTTGAGCCAGAGCGCGCGGATGATTTCCACCAGGATCGGCGAATGCGCCGCTTCGTAAACCGCAAAGTGAAAGGTCTTGTTGAGTTCGACCGCGCGCGGCAGGTCGGGCGCGGACGACTCGCTCTCCGCCCGCATCGCTTCTTCCGCACGGGCGATCGAGTTGAGGTCATCGGTGTCACGATGCAGCGCGGCCTGCGCCGCCGCGTGGCCCTCGATGGCGATCCGCACTTTGGTCAGATCGCGGAACTGCGCCGCCGACATCAGGGGAACGCGGACCGCGCGGTTCGGCGTCACCTCCAGCGCCTTGTCGGCAACCAGCCGCGATACCGCCTCACGCACCGGCATGATGGAGACGCCGAGCACATCCGCTGCCGCGCGCAGCGATAATTTCTCGCCCGGCGCAAGCCGGCCGGAAATCAGGAGATCGGCCAGTTTGGCATAGGCGCGCTCGCCCAGCGTCTGACGGTCGAGCGGTTCCACCAGGTTGAGGGCAGTGGGCAAATTCAACGCGGATCTCCCATGCGGCCACGGTCCTCCAGAGGGGACTCGACAACGGCCCCGACTTTTGCAACTCTAACTGTGATCACAGATCACGGCAAGCGACACAAGGGCGCTTCTCAGGCGAACCAAGTGGCGCTGGCCGAAAGAAGAAACTGCCGCAGCTCACGCGGCCGTACCAGGGAGATGAAGGCCGATGTCCAATAATAATCAATTCACGCGCCGCAGCCTGTTGAAG
Organism: Bradyrhizobium sp.; assembly: GCA_049286845.1. Classification (GTDB taxonomy): domain Bacteria; phylum Pseudomonadota; class Alphaproteobacteria; order Rhizobiales; family Xanthobacteraceae; genus Bradyrhizobium. The sequence continues at coordinate 24,410 of JBAQER010000779.1, read as the reverse complement.
ACCGCCGGCGGCATTGCCCTGGTGTCGGGCATCTCCGCGCCGGCGATCTTGCGCGCACAGACAGCCGAGGTCATCAAGATCGGCCATCTGACGCCGCGCACCGGCTTTCTCGGACCGCTCGGCGAATACGCCGCAATGGCGGCCGATCTTGCGGTCGAGGAGATCAACGCCGCGGGTGGCATGATGGGCCGCAAGGTGGAACTGTTGAAGGAGGATTCGGTCAATCCGCAGACCGCATCCACCAAGGCCGAGCGCATGATCGAGCGCGACAAGGTGGCCTGCATCATCGGCGAGATTTCATCCGCCTCGTGTCTGACCATCGCGCAGGTCGCCTCGCGCACCAAGACCCTGTACATCAACACCGGCGGCAATTCGGACGCGCTGCGCGGCAAGGATTGCCAGCGCTATATGTTCCACGTCGAGTCGCAGAATTCGATGTATGTGAAGACCGTCGGCCGCTCGTTCCTGCGCGACGGCCTGGTCAAGGGCAAGAAGTGGTACTCGCTGACGGCGGATTATTCCTTCGGCCATGACCTGCTGAAGGTTTCAAAGCGCTTCATGGAAGCCAATGGCGGCCAATTCGTCGGTGACGATCTGGTGCCGACCGACGCCGCCGATTTCTCCGCCTATCTGTTGAAAATCCGCGAAGCCAAGCCCGATCTGGTCGCTATCAATCTCGCGGGCAACCAGACCACCAACTTCCTCAAGCAATATGCCGAGTTCGGCCTGACCATCCCGGTCGGCGGTTTTGGTTTCGACACCGCATTGGCCTGGGCCGCCGGCAAGGGCAACTTCGTCGGCACCTGGCCCGTGGTCTGGCATCACCTCATCGACACCCCCGGCAGCAAGGCGTTCGTGGCGGCCTTCACCAAGAAATACAACAAGCCGCCGGAGAACCAGGCCTGGGGCGACTACGTCGCCATCAAGATCGTGGCGCAGACCATCAATGAGCTGAAATCGGCGGAATCGCCCAAGATCATCCAGCACTTCGAGAAGGGTGCGAAGTTCGACCTGCTGAAGACCCGGCCCGGCTATTTCCGCGCATCGGATCATCAATTGATGCACGAAATGTACGCGGTCACGGCCCTTCCCGCCGACAAGATCAAGAACCAGTGGGACATCTTCGCTTCCAGCCCGGCGGTGCCCGGCCCCAACGAAGATCTCGAAGTGATCGCCGCTACCAAGGAAGAGAACAGCTGCACGTTCCCGAGCTAACCGACTGATATCAGCGTCTCTCCGGAATTCCGGGGAGGCGCTGTTTTTCTTCCGCCATCCCCTCACAGATCTCCCTGGCGCGCAGCCCGCGCGTATTCCAGCAGCGGGACCACAGCCATGTCCGCCATGTTGTTAGCCCAGCAAATCCTCAACGGCCTGCTCGACGGCGTCTATTACCTCCTGATCGCGCTCGGCCTGTCGCTGATCTTCTCGCTCGGCGGCATCGTCAATCTCGCGCATGGCGCGTTCTACGCGATCGGCGCCTATCTCACGCTGGTGCTGTCGCCCTATCTCGGCTTCGGCGGCTCGTTCGTGGCAGCGCCGGTGGCGGTGGCGATGCTCGGCATCGTGATCGAGCGCACGCTGTTCCGCCGCTTCTATCGCTCCGACCCGATCCTCTCGCTCCTGATGACATTCGGCCTCGCCATGGTGGCGGAGCAGGCGCTGCGGATGATCTTCGGCGCCCCGCCTCTGTCCTATTCGATCCCGCAATGGCTGCGCGGACAGGTCGCGATCGGCAGCTTCATCTATTCGTTCTATCGCGTGGTGCTGCTCGGCATCGCCGCAACCTGCATCGCCGGACTGTGGCTGCTGCTGCAAAAGACTTCCTTTGGCCGCGTGGTGCGCGCCGGCGTGCAGAATCCCGACATGGTCGGCGCGCTCGGTATTTCGCTGCAGCCCTATATGTCCGCGGTGGCGGCGCTCGGCATCGGGCTTGCCGGCCTCGCCGGCGTGCTGCTGGCGCCGATCTATTCAATCCATCCGGCGATGGGCCAGGAAATCATCACGCCGGCCTTCGTCGTCGTGGTGATCGGCGGGCTGGGATCGTTCTGGGGCGTGGTTGCCGCGGCGCTGCTGGTCGGCCTCGTCAAGGGAGTGATGGTCGGCATCGGTTATTCCGCGGCATCGACCGCGGCGATCTATCTGCTGATGCTGCTGGTGTTGCTGTTCCGGCCGCGCGGCCTGTTCGGCGAACGCATCACGCGGTTCGAGTGAGGCGCCGATCATGATGAAGCGCCTGCCGATTCCGCTGTTGATCGCCGCCCTCGGACTCCTTGTGCTGCCGCCGCTGCTGCTCGCGCTTGGCCTCACCATGACCTCGGCGACCGAGGTCGTCACCTTCGCGCTGGCCTGCATGGCGCTGAACATCCTGGTCGGCCATACCGGCCTGGTGTCGTTCGGCCATGGCGCCTGGTTCGGCCTCGCCGCCTATGCGGCGGCGCTGGTCCAGCGCAATGTGATGCCGGGCTCGTTCTTCGGTCCGACCATCGCCGGCGTCCTGGTCGTCACCGCCATCGCCGCCACGTTTGGCTTCCTGATCCTGCGGCGGCGCGGTGTGTATTTCTCGCTGCTGACGCTGGCGCTGGCGGCGATGCTGTACGCGGTCGCGTTCCGCTGGACCGACGTCACCGGCGGCGAGAACGGCCTCGGCGGCATCACGCGACCGACGCTGCTCGGCTTCAATCTGGAATCTTCCACGAACTACTACTGGTTCGTCGCCGGAATCGCATTCCTGGTGCTGATCCTGCTATGGCGCTTCCATAACTCGACGGTCGGCAGCGTGCTGGTGGCGATCCGCGAGAACGAGCAACGCGCGCGTTTCCTCGGCTATCCGACCAACCGCTACAAGCTCGCCGCCTTCGTGCTGTCGGCCGGGATCACCGGGCTTGCCGGCATCCTGCTGCTCTACCAGAACCGCATGACCTCGGCCGATCCGATCTCGGTCTCGTTCTCCGGCGATCTTCTGGCCATGGTCGTGATCGGCGGCATGCGCAGTTTCCTGGGACCCGCGCTCGGCGCGCTGTTCTTCATCCTGTTCCGCGAGTTCCTCGGCATCTACACCGAGAACTGGCTGTTCTGGTTCGGCCTGATATTCGTCGGCTTCATCGTGTTTTCGCCGACCGGCCTGGTCGGCGTCGGCGAACGGCTGATCGCGCCGTTCCGCAGGAAGACGACCGAAGACGCCGCGATGTCGGCGCGCCGCATCGAAGCGCTGCCGTTGCCGGAATTCCTGCGGCCGAAATCTCATATCGAGTGCCCGGTGCTGTCGGCCCGCCACATCGTCAAGAGCTTCGGCGGCATCAAGGCCGTGCAGGGAATCGACATCTCGATTGCCGACCGCACCCTGCATGCGCTGATCGGGCCCAACGGCGCGGGCAAAACCACCGCGTTCAACCTCTTGTCCGGCATGTTCCCGCCGGATCAGGGCACGGTGTCGCTGATGGGCCAGCCGATCGCCGGCGAGACACCGGAGGAGATCGCCAGCGCCGGCATCGGCCGCTCGTTCCAGATCACCAACCTGTTTCCGGCCCTGAGCGTTGGCGAAAACATCAGGCTTGCGGTGCAGGCGCGGCATCCCCGCCGCTTCGATCCCCTCACCAATGCGCTGTCGATCGACGCGATCAACGCCGAGACCGACGCCACCATCCGCTATCTCGGTCTCGCCGGCATCGAGAAAGCCGAAGCCGGCAACTTGTCCTACGGCGGCCAGCGCCTCCTCGACATGGGCGTAGCGCTTGCGACCGCACCCCGCGTGCTGCTGCTCGACGAGCCGCTCGCCGGGCTTGCCGCGGCGGAGCGCGAGCGGATCGGCGCCATCATCAAGCGGATCTCGTCGGATCTGCCGGTGCTGCTGGTCGAACACGACATCGACCGGGTATTCCAGCTCGCCGACCATGTCACGGTCATGAACGAAGGCCGGGTGCTGCTCGACGGCACCGTCGAGGAAGCCCGTACCAGTTCCAAGGTGCAGGAAGTCTATATCGGCTCCGGCGCGACGGAAATTGCCGCGCGCCCGCGCGAAACCGCCGCCCGTGTCAACGCGCTGCTGACGGTCAGCAGCGTCGATACCTTCTACGGCAAGAGCCACATCCTCAACGACGTCAATTTCACGCTGCACGAGAACGAGATCGTCGCGCTGTTGGGCCGCAACGGCGCCGGCAAGTCGACGCTGCTGAAAACGCTGGTCGGCATCGCGCCGGCATCGAACGGGTCGATCAAACTCGCCGACAGCGAGCTGATCGGCCATTCGTCGGCGCAGAACGCCCGGCTCGGCATCGGCTATGTGCCGCAGGGCCGCGGCCTGTTCGCAGGGATGAGCGTGGAACAGAATCTCGAGCTTGGCGGGCTGAAGCGCCAGACCGGCAACGGCGTGCACTGGACGCGGGAGCGCATCTACGAATATTTCCCGCGGATTCGCGAACGGCTCGACAGCCCCGCCGACTATCTTTCCGGCGGCGAGCAGCAGATGGTCGCGGTCGCCCGCGCGCTGTCGGGCGACGTCCGGGTATTGCTGCTCGACGAACCCTTCGAGGGCCTCGCGCCGACCGTGGTGGAGCAATTGTTCGAGACCTTCGACCGGCTGCGCAAGGAAATCGCCATCATCATCGTCGATCACCATCTCGATCTGGCGCTGGCGTTGTCCGATACTACGGTGGCGCTGGAGCGCGGCCGGGTGATCCACCAGGGGCCGTCGAAGGCCCTGCGCGACGATCTCGACTTGCGCCGCAAGGTGCTCTGGCTGTGAGATGAAGGTTACGAGAAGAGAAAATGGCAAGCACTGAACGCAACGTCGCCATCGTCGGAAGCGGCCTGATCGGACGCGCCTGGGCCACTATCTTCGCGCGTGCGGGGTGGAACGTGCGGCTCACCGATCCGCATATTCCGACACTGAAGGCGGCGCCCCGCCTGATCCGCGACGAGTTGCAGGCGCTGGCCCGCCATGGCCTCGCCGACGATCCCGACGGCGCCGTCGCGCGGATCTCGATTGCGGGAAGCCTGCAGGAAGCGCTGCTGGACGTCGAATTCGTCCAGGAAAACGGTCCGGAGATCGTCGAGGACAAAAAGACCATCTTTGCCCAGCTCGACAGGCTCGCGCCATCAGACGCGCTGCTGGTGTCATCGACCTCGGCGATTACGGCATCGCGCTTCACCGAGACGCTGCCGGGCCGGGCTCGTTGCCTGGTCGGCCACCCCGTCAATCCGCCGCATCTGGTGCCGCTGGTCGAATTGTGCGGCGCGCCGTGGACCTCACCCGACGCGATCGACCGCGCGCGAAAGATCTATCGCGAGATCGGCCAGGTGCCGGTCACGATCAACCGCGAAATATCGGGCTTTGTGCTGAACCGGCTGCAGGGTGCGCTGCTGGCGGAAGCATTTCGTCTCGTCGGCGAAGGCTATATCTCCGCGGAAGACCTCGATCATACCGTCAAGGACGGCCTCGGGCTGCGCTGGTCGTTTCTCGGACCGTTCGAGACCATCGAGCTCAATGCGCCCGGCGGCATTCCCGATTATTGCGCGCGCTACACCGGATTCTACAAGGAGCTGGCCTCGGCTTCCGCCGGTCCCGAGGTCTACCAAAGCCCGAATGTCGACCGGGTGATCGCGGCGTGGCCGCATCAGCCGACGCCGGAGCGCATCGCTGCACTGACGCAGCGGCGCAACGAGCGCCTGGCGGCGCTGGCTGCCCACAAGGCTACTCAAACGTCGTTCCGGGGCGTCGCAACAGCGACGAACCCGGAATCTGGAGATTCCGGGTCTGGTCCTTCGGACCATCCCGGAATGACAAGTTAAATACGACCGAGAAAGTGAGCAAGACATGAGCCGCAAAGTCATCATCACCTGCGCCGTGACCGGCGCGATCCACACCCCCTCGATGTCGAAGGCTCTGCCGGTGACGCCGCAGGAAATCGCCGACGCCGCGGTCGATGCCGCCGAAGCGGGGGCGGCCATCGTTCATCTGCACGCGCGCAATCCCAGGACCGGTCAGCCCGACCAGAGCCCCGAGGCCTTTGCGCCGTTCCTGAAGATCATCAAGCAGCGCTCGAACTGCGTGATCAACCTCACCACCGGCGGTGCGCCGACCATGACGGTGGACGAGCGCGTCCGCCCCGCGGCGGTCTACAAGCCTGAAGTCGCTTCGCTGAACATGGGCTCGATGAATTTTGCCTTTTTCGGCATGCTGAACCGCTTCAAGAAATTCGAGCACGACTGGGAACTGAAGCATCTGCAGAACAAGGACATCGTGTTCCGCAACACCTTTCAGGACATCGAATATGTCCTGAAGACGCTGTCGGAGACCGGCACCCGCTTCGAATTCGAGTGCTACGACACCGCGCATCTCTACAACCTCAACTACTTCCTCGAGCAGGGCATGGTGAAGCCGCCTTTGTTCGTGCAGACCGTGTTCGGCCTGCAGGGCGGCACCGGCGCGCATCCGGAAGACGTGCTGCACATGAAGCGCACCGCCGACCGGCTGTTCGGCGACAAGATGGTGTGGTCCGTGCTGGGCGCAGGCCGCAACCAATTGCCGATCGCGGCGATGGCCGCCGCCATGGGCGGCAACATCCGCGTCGGGCTCGAGGATTCGCTGTGGGCGGCGCCCGGCCGGATGGCCGCCTCGAACGCCGAGCAGGTCACGCTTGCGCGCAAGATCATCGAGGGGCTTGGCCTTGAGGTGGCGACCTCGGACGAGGCCCGCGAGATTCTCGACCTGAAGGGCGGCGACAAGCTGGAGGTTTGACCGGTTCAGTCAAGCCTGCGGCGCCACCCAGCACCCGACGTCTGCGGAAGTGGCCGCGGCTGCATGCGTTCGTGGGATCGGCAAATATTGAGTGCGGATCGAGAGGCGCGGCGTTGAGCCCCGCCTTTCGACGCGATACGCAATTTTGTCAGAAGGCTACCCCAAGGCGACGGCCGGAGTTCCAAACAATCCGGCAATGCTTCTTGGTGCCGCCGAATAGCAGCTCAAATCGATTGGGCAACTTGGGCTGTCCGAACACTTCGAGGCACGCCCCGCCAGGCGAATAGTCTATGACCTTGCAATCAATGACGGGAACTTTCGGGCCAACGATCAATTTGGCCGCATCGGCATTTCTGCCTGTCGGCCGCACTCGTGTGAAGCGTCTCGGGTGCATCGCTGCTTCCTGTGACCTGAATCTCACACACAGTTTTGCAGAATGATCTAAACGCTTCGTGGAGCTTTATGGTTATGAAAGTGCTAGGGTGTGCACTTGCCTTCTTATCCTGGGATAACACGTCCCATGACAAGTCTCATCGCCCGAGGCAGGCGATCGCAGCCTCATTGCACGGCTTCAAGATGACCAGCTTGATCGAGGAGTCACTGGCGGCCAGGAAGGTTGTTTGACGAAATTTCAGCAAGCCCCACTGGGGATGATTGTACGACTTTTCGATCCCGTCCGAAGACAGAACCCCCTGTTCTTGCCACAATCTCCGAAAGAGATCCGACTCCTCGCTTAGCTTGCTGACCAGATCAAGCATCTTCTGATCATCAATATGCTTGCCGAAATCAACGCGAAACTGTGCCAGGAGGCGGCGCGCCCGAAGCTCCCAATCGACGACGAGTGTTCTCGCATTCAAATTGAGAAACATAAGTCGCAGCAAGTTCCTTTCAGGACCCTTCAGCCATAGCGGGAACAATTCCGCCAATTCGTCATTCCAGAATAGCGTCGTCCAATATCTGTCGAGCACAAAGGCCGGGTACGAGATGGAACGGACACAGCTCTCGATCGTCTTGCCGACGAGATCATCGGCGAAGTTCGGAGCATCGTTCGGGTCAACTCGTCGGGCCAATTCGAAAAGGTAAGCCCGCTCCGCGGGCGCCAGTCGCAGCACGTCGGCTATGCGCCCAAGCGCCCCGCTTGAGGGCGTCACCTCTTTTCCCTGCTCCAGCCGCGCATACCAGGTAGGACTAATCCCGGCCATCTCGGCAACTTCTTCGCGCCGAAGACCCAGCGTTCTTCGCCTTCTTCCGCCAACCTGTTTGTCGTCGGCTGGCTTGACGATCAACTCGCGGTGCTTGCGCAGGAATTCGGCAAGAGCTCGTTGTCGCACCGCAGTGCGTATCATAGGATATTTTGTCCCCCCATAATCTTCCGGAGAGCTTCCCATCTCAAGTTCCCCGAGAGCAGACTAAATTGCTTTTCACAATTGGCACCGATGAAAATCGACGCGGTCGAGTAATTTACCGTACGTTGTACTTTAGAGAGCATTCTATGGAAATTGTCGAGTTCTAGTTGTGAATACGCTCCAACCGGGGCCGCATAGCGTAGCAAGGGCAACGATGCCCCCTGCGGACAATTTTGGATAGCAGTCCTGCAAGACGCCGACGCCTCACATTTGTTCGACGGTCCTGCCGCGCTGCCGATCGAGAGAATCGAGACCAGAAGGCAGGATACGAAGAACGCAAGATTGATTTCGCGAAGCCGTCGAAATCAAACGCCGCGCGACTGCTGCGATTTTTCGCAGGTCTGCGAAGCAAATGCGAGGAGCGCCTGACGAAGATATTTTATCGATCGGATTTTGCAGATGGCCTTTGGAGACAGAAAGAGCGAGCGCGTTAATTTCGAACGCGGCATCCATGTTTATGTCATGGGAATTGACGGCACCTGGCGGCGAGACTGCGTGATGATCGACGTTTCACAGACCGGCGCGCGCCTGTGCATCGATGGGTCCATCGAAGGATTGGACCTCAAGGAATTTTTCCTGCTGCTTTCGTCCACGGGCAGCGCGTTCCGCCGCTGCAAGCTGGTGCGGGTCGCCGGCGACCAGATCGGTGTCGAATTCCTGGAGCGGGACAAGCTTATCAGGAAGAAACCTCTGAAACCCCAAACAACCAACGAGCCAGCCTGAGATGAGCGACCCACACAAGATAGCCGAAATCCTTGTCTTGACCAAATCGACCGAGCCGCTTTCCGGCATCATGCAGGTCAATACCGCCGATGAAGAAATACGATTCGAGATCACGGAGGATCTGGCCCACCAGATATGCACCGAACTCGAACGCTTTCTTACACGATGACTGCAATCATCGTCACTTTGGATGACGACGGAGAGATGTGAGCCAACGTTCCATGCCCGTTCATGTTGTCGCAGATACCGTTAGCAAGCTTACGGGCCTCCGCGCCATGCTGGAGCAACATTACGCCGTAACATCCGAGTTGCTGAACGACGCAAACACCCGGCACGGCGGTTTCGATGCCGTCGTCGTCACGGCGGACCTGCGGGCCGTTGACAATATTGCGGCACTTAAGGAGATGTTTGGAAAATCAGGTCACGTGCGCAGGCGTATCTTCGTCATTGATCAGAAGGCGCGCCTGTTTACCGTTCAGGCCTATGCGCTTGGGGCGACGCGCGTACTTGTCAATCCCGTCAATCAGGCGAGCTTGCTGGCCGCACTGGTCGATACCAATCCTTCCCGGACGATCTCTACCGAGGCTTTGCCGGGCGCCTGCGAAGCAGCGACGGCTGGTGCGACCGCCCTGTCTTCGATGTTCTCGGCAGTGTTGAGCGGCAAGGCCATCGATATCAGGGGCGCGAAAGGTGCCGCCTGCAAGATTGCCGATAGCATCACCGAGGATGGGCTGTCCAGCTGGCTCGAGACGGTTCGCCGTCACCACGAGGGCACCTACCAACACTGCCTCCTGGTTACGGGAATAGCTGTCGATTTCGGACTGAGCCTGGGTGTGCCGAAAGCGGACCTCGAGCGGCTGTATTCGGCCGCGATGTTTCATGACATTGGCAAGGCCAAAATTCCGCTCGCGGTCCTGGACAAGCCTGGGCGCCTCGACGCCCAGGAGCGTGCGCTGATCGAAACCCATCCCGCAGCTGGATACGACGTGCTGAAGGGGAATGCCGGCATTTCCCCGGAGATCCTTGATGCAGTGCGGCATCACCACGAATATCTCGATGGAAGTGGTTATCCCGACGCGCTTTGTAGCGGCAGCATATCCGACATCGTTCGGATATTGACCATTTCCGATATCTTTGCGGCATTGATCGAACACCGCCACTACAAACCGACCATGCCCCGGGAACAGGCCTATGAAATCCTTCGCAGCATGGAAGGAAAGCTCGAGAGGCCGCTCGTTGCCGCCTTCAGGGACGTAGCGCTGAACCGCTGAAGGGATTGGCTTGGATTACAGGTGGCGACCTCGGACGAAGCCCGCGAGATTCTCGACCTGAAGGGCGGCAACGAACTGGAGGTTTGACCGGTTCCGGCAGATCAAACCCACTTGCGCGCTGCACCAATGGCCCCGCCGTCGATTTAGCCGCCACGCGGAATTGCATTTAGTCCGAAGGATCGATGCCCGCTCCGGCCTTGCCGGTTGCGTGGACGCATCGTCATGGATAACCTCCTGCGCAATCGGCCCGATGAGGCTGAAATATGAGGGAGGGGAACATGCGGAGCGTCCGTGCGCTTGCTGCCGTCGTGGCGTCGTTGCTGACTGTCTCTGGTCTTGCGCTCGCTGGAGAGCCGAAGCAGGGCGGTATCCTGAAGGTCTATCACCGCGACAGTCCGGCCAGCGCATCGATCCACGAGGAGGCGACCTTCTCGGTCAACGGTCCCTTCATGGGTGTCTTCAACAATCTCGTCATGTACAAGCAGGACGTGAAGCAGAACAGCCTGGAGTCGATCGTCCCTGATCTCGCGGAGAGCTGGGCATGGGTCAACGGCGGCAAGACGCTCAATTTCAAGCTGAGGCAGGGCGTCAAATGGCACGACGGCAAGCCTTTCACGTCCGCCGACGTCAAATGCACATTCGACATGCTGATGGGCAAATCCCAGCAGAAGTTCCGCAAGAACCCGCGCAAGTCCTGGTACAATGAGGTTGTCGACATCACGCCGAACGGCGACTTCGAGGTCGCGTTCAACCTGAAGCGGCCGCAACCGGCGCTGTTGGCGTTGCTGGCCTCGGGCTATACGCCGGTTTATCCCTGCCATGTTTCGCCCGGCGACATGCGCACCAAGCCGATCGGCACCGGCCCGTTTAAGTTCGTCGAGTTCAAGGCCAACGAATCGATCAAGCTCACCCGCAATCCGGATTACTGGAAGAAGGGCCTGCCGTATCTCGACGGCATCGAGTACACCATCATCACCAACCGGTCGACCGCCATTCTCGCCTTCATCGCCGGGAAGTTCGATATGACGTTCCCGACCGAGGTATCGATTCCGCTTCTCAAGGACGTCAAGACGCAGGCGCCGAACGCGGTATGCGTGGTCGAACCGGTCAACGTCAGCACCAATATCATCGTCAACTCGTCCTCGCCGCCCTTTGACAATCTGGACATTCGCCGCGCGATGGCATTGGCGCTCGATCGCCAGGCGTTCATTTCGATCATGTTCCAGGGTCAGGCCGATATCGGCGGCACCATGCTTCCCGCGCCGGGCGGGTTGTGGGCCATGCCGAAGGAAATGCTGGAAACGGTTCCGGGTTACGGCCCCGATATCAACGCCAACCGGGAAACGGCGCGCAAGCTGATGGAGAAAGCGGGCTATGGACCGGAGAAGCGCCTCGCGGTCAAGATCGCGACCCGCAACATTCCAATTTACCGCGATCCCGCGGTCATCCTGATCGATCAGCTCAAGGGCATCTATATCGATGGCGAACTTGAGGTGGTCGAGACCGCCAACTGGTTCTCGAAAGTTGCGCGCAAGGATTATTCGCTCGGCCTCAACCTGACCGGCAATGCCGTCGACGATCCCGACCAGTCGTTCTACGAGAACTATTCCTGCGGTTCGGAGCGGAACTACACCAACTACTGCAACAAGGACATCGAGAAGCTGTTCGACCAGCAATCCCAGGAGACCGACGTCGCCAAGCGCAAGAAACTGGTCTGGGAAATCGACAAGAAGCTCCAGGAGGACGTCGCCCGCCCCATTATCTACCACAGCCGCGCCGGTTCGTGCTGGCAGCCCTACGTCAAGGGCATCACCATCATGGTGAATAGTTCCTACAATGGCTACCGCTACGAGGATGTGTGGATGGACAAGTAGCATCCGCCGTCAGCGGAAGAAGCTGGCAGCAACTCATACGCGTTCACAGGAGCAGCCAGGTTGTTTGCTTATATCGTGCGGCGCCTCGCCTTGATGCTCGTGACCCTGTTCGGGATCTCGGTCATCATCTTCGTGCTGCTGCGCATCGTGCCGGGCAACATCGTCGACATCCTGTTTGACGCCGCGGGATTCGTCGACCCGGCCGACAAGGCCAATCTGGAAAAAGAGCTTGGCCTCGACCAGTCGATCTTCGTGCAATACCTGCAGTGGATCGGCGGGCTGCTGCATGGCGATCTCGGCTACTCCTACGTGTCCGAGAAGCCTGCGCTGCAGGAGATCCTGCCGCGGATTCCGATCACCGCGCGGCTGGCCGGCCTCGCGCTGTTGTTCTCCGCCTCGATCGGCATTCCCCTCGGCGTCATCAGCGCGGTCCATCAGGGCACGCGGCTCGATTATGCCTTGCGCATCGTCAGCCTGAGCGGCCTCTCGCTGCCGTCGTTCTGGCTCGGCCTCCTGATCCTGATGGCGTCGGTCTCGCTGTTCGGATCGATGCCGATCTTCAACCCGAACCCGACAACATGGACCGAGGCCTTCGCGATCTATTGCGTGCCGGCGATGGCCGTCGGCTTTCGCAGCGCCGCGCTGACCATGCGGATCACCCGCTCCTCGATGCTCGAAATCCTGCGGCAGGATTACATCCGCACCGCGCGCGCCAAGGGCGCTTCCGAAACGGCGGTGAACTATCATCACGCGCTCAAGAACGCCATCCTTCCGGTCATCACCGTGATCGGCATCGAGGCGGCGTTCCTGATCGGCGGATTGATCGTCACCGAAACGGTGTTCAATATTCCCGGCGTCGCCCGCTTCCTGGTCGAGGCGCTGCGCTGGCGCGACTATCCGATCGTGCAGAATCTCGTGATGCTGATCGCGGTCGTGGTCGTGGTCGCCAACTTCACCGTCGACATGCTCTACGCCGCGATCGATCCGCGCATCCGGTATACGGACTGACTTTCAGGAAGATTTGGAGACGCCGCTTGGCCGTGATCAACTACGACAGCGAACTGAGGCGCGCCGGCGCCCACGCGACGCATGGCTGGCGCCGGCTGGCGTTCCTCGGGCAGCGGTACCTGCTCGGCACCATCGGCCTGTTCATCATGCTGACATTCGTGTGGGTGGCGGCGGCGGCCGACCTGATCTGCCGCTTCGATCCGCTCAGCGTCGATTCCGCGCATCGCCTGGCGGCCCCCAGTGCGCAGCACTGGCTGGGAACCGACTCGTTCGGCCGCGACGTCTGGAGCCGGATCGTGCACGGCGCGCGCATATCGCTCGCCGTAGGCATCGGCTCGACGGCGCTGGGATCGTCGATCGGCGTGCTGGTCGGGCTCGTGTCCGGCTATCTGTCGGGCTGGGTCGATCTGGTGTTCCAGCGGGTGACCGACATCCTGCAGGCCCTGCCGCTCCTGGTCCTCGCCCTCGTCATGACGGCGGCGCTGGGACCGTCGCTTCCCAACGTGATCCTGGCGATCGCGATCCCGCTGATCCCGACCGTTTCCCGCGTGATCCGCGCCAATACGCTGGCGCTGCGCGAGCTGCCGTTCGTCGAAGCCGCCAAATCGATCGGGATGAGCGAAACGCGCATCGCTGTACGCCATGTGCTGCCCAACACGCTGGCGCCGCTGATCGTGCTGGCCACCGCACAGCTCGGTTCGACGATTCTCACCGAGGCCTCGCTGTCGTTTCTCGGCCTCGGTATTCCCGAACCCTACCCGTCGTGGGGACGCATGCTGTCCGAATCGGCAGCGGAATATGTCCGCACCGCGCCATGGCTGGTGATCTTCCCCGGCATCGCCATCAGCCTCGCGGTGTTCGGCACCAATCTGTTCGGCGACGCGCTGCGCGATATTCTCGATCCGAGGCAGCGCGGCTGATGACCGAGATGCAAGCGGAAGAGGCGGTTCTCGACGTGAAGAACCTGCAGACGGTGTTCTTCACGAACTCCGGACTGTTCAAGGCGGTCGACGACGTCTCCTTCAGCGTCCGCCGCGGCGAGACGCTGGCGATCGTCGGCGAGTCCGGCTGCGGCAAGAGCGTGACCGCGCTGTCGGTGATGCGGCTGGTGCCCGATCCGCCCGGCCGCATCGTCGGCGGCTCGGTGACGCTGGAGGGAACCGATCTGCTGGATCTGGACGATGCCGCGATGCGCGCGATCCGGGGCAACCGCATTTCGATGATCTTCCAGGAGCCGATGACGTCGCTCAACCCGGTGATGCGGATCGGTGACCAGATCACCGAAGCGGTGCGCCTGCATCGGAAGACGACCCGCAAGGAAGCCTGGGCCAAGGCCGTCGAAATGCTGCGCCTGGTCCGGATTCCGGAGCCGGAGCGGCGGGCGACCGAGTATCCGCATCAGCTTTCCGGCGGCATGCGCCAGCGCGCGATGATCGCGATGGCGCTGGCGTGCCGGCCGGCGCTGCTGATCGCGGACGAGCCGACCACTGCGCTCGACGTCACCATTCAGGCCCAGATCCTGGCGCTGATCGTCGAACTGCAGAAGGAACTCGGCACCGGGCTGATCCTGATCACGCACGATCTCGGCGTGGTCGCGCAGACGGCGCAGCGGGTCATCGTCATGTATGCCGGCAGGAAGGTCGAGGAGGCCACCGTCGAGGCGCTGTTCGAGAACCCCAGGCATCCCTACACCCGCGGCCTGATGGCATCGATGCCGGCCGTGATTGCGCTCGGCTCGAAGAACGACGCCCGGCTGGTGGAAATTCCCGGCATGGTGCCGTCACTGACCAACCTGCCGGCGGGCTGCGCCTTCGCGCCGCGCTGCGGGCTGGCGGTCGACCGCTGCCGCGCCGAATATCCGCCGTTGCAGGACTGGGGCGACAACCATTTTGCGGCGTGCTGGCGCGCGGCGGAAACGGCGGTGCCGCTATGACCGACGCGCGTCCCCTGCTCGAGGTCACCGACCTCGTCAAGCATTACGCGGTGCGGGGCGGCATCCTGCGCCGCCGCGTCGGCACGGTGCATGCCGTCGACGGCGTCAGCTTTTCGGTCGGCGTCGGCGAAACGCTGGGAATGGTCGGCGAATCCGGCTGCGGCAAATCGACGGTCGCGCGCAGCGTGCTGCGGCTGGTCGAGCCGACCAGCGGCAGCATCCGCCTCAATGGCGTCGACGTCACCCATCTCGGCAAGACGGATCTGCGTCCGCACCGCCGTTCGATGCAGATCGTGTTCCAGGATCCGTTCGCTTCGCTGAACCCGCGCATGACCGCCGGCGATATCGTCGGCGAGCCGCTCAGCGTGCACGGGCTGGCATCGGGCCGCCAGAAGCAGGAACGGGTCGCCGAACTGTTCCAGCAGGTCGGCTTGAGGCCGGACCAGATGAACAATTATCCGCACCAGTTCTCCGGCGGCCAGCGGCAGCGCATCTGCATCGCCCGCGCGCTGTCGCTCGGGCCAAGCCTGATCGTGTGCGACGAGCCGGTTTCGGCGCTCGATGTCTCGATCCAGGCCCAGGTGATCAATCTGTTGATCGACCTGCAGCGCAAGCACGGCTTCTCCTATCTGTTCATCGCCCACGACCTCGCCGTCGTCGCCCATATCAGCCACCGCGTCGCCGTGATGTATCTCGGCCGCATCGTCGAAGTCGCCGAAAAAGCCGAACTGTTCGCCAACCCGCGCCATCCCTATACCCAGGCCTTGCTGTCCTCGGTTCCGGTGGCCAATCCCCAGATGAAGCGGCTGAAGCCGCTGATCGACGGCGACGTGCCGAGCCCGATCAATCCGCCCTCCGGCTGCGCCTTCCACACCCGCTGCCGCTACGTGATGGACCGCTGCAAGGTCGAACGGCCCGTGCTGGCGGACGCCGGGGCGAAGCACCAGGTGGCGTGCTTCCTCAATGAGGGCACGGGGCGGCCGGGCCAGAACCCATAGGCTGTCGTCCCGGTGTTCGTCGGGATGACAAGAAAATTTATAAGACTACCGATTTGCGCCGCTGCACTCCCTCTCCCGCGCTTGCGGGGGAGGGGTGTCCGCGTGGAGAGAGTTTTCCCCCACCCGCCGCGCTCTTGCGAGCCTGTCGACCTCCCCCGCAAGCGGGAGAGGTAAAGGGTGCCGCAGCCCGAATCGTCATTGCCAGCGAAGCGAAGCAATCCATTTTTCTCACCAAGCAAGATGGATTGCTTCGTCGCTTCACTCCTCGCAATGACGGTTGTTAGGCCGCTGTCTGATCCGCCTCGATCTCGACCACGATCTTCCCGGTGGTCACCTGCTCGCCCTCCGCGACGTCGATGGCGGAGATCGTGCCTGCAATCCCTGCGGTATGGACGTGTTCCATCTTCATCGCCTCGAGCGTCATCACCGGCTGGCCGGCCGCGACCTTGTCGCCCGGCTTGACCAGCACCGCGACCACGCGGCCGTTCATCGCCGCGCGGACCTTGCCGTCGCCGCCGGTTGCCGCCGCGGTCACAGGCGCGGCCAGCGTGAGATCGCGGACCGCGATTGTCACGCCCCGGTGCAGGAAATAGAGGCGGTCGTCGCTGCGCAGGAACCTCGCCGTCTCCATCACGCTGTTGCTGCGGAAGCGGATGGTGTCGCTGCCGAGTTCGTCGATCTCGAACCGATACGCGTCGCCGCCGAGGCTTGCGACATAGCCGCCGTCGCGCTCGCGCACGACTTCGAGATCATAGCTGCCATGGTCGAGTTCGAGGCGAACGGGAAGCGGGAACGCCGTCGCCAGTGTCCGGCCCTTGCGCCACGGCGGCGCGTTAGGGGCAGTTGCGTAGAGCAGCAACGCCGCAAGCGCCGCCTCGGGCGACGGATCCTTTGTGCCCGCCAGCAGATCGTCGCGATGTTTGCCGATGAACGCGGTGGTGGCGTCACCCCCGGCAAAGACGGGATGGCGCAGGCAATCGATCAGAAATCCCTGATTGGTGGTGACGCCAAAGGCCGCGACTTGTTCGAGACCGCAAATCAGCTTGCCCCGCGCCTGGTCGCGGCTTTCGCCATGGCTGATCAGCTTGGCGATCATCGAATCGTAGAACGGCGGAATCTCGGAGCCGGACTGCAGCGCGTGCTCGACGCGGATGCCTTGCGGCATCTGCCACAACGCCATCCGGCCGGATTGCGGCATGAAATCGTGGCCGGCGTCTTCCGAACACAGCCGCACCTCGATGGCGTGGCCGGAGAATTGGATGTCTTCCTGCTTAAGTCCAAGCGGCTCGCCGCCGGCGACCCGCAATTGCAGCTCGACCAGATCGAGCCCGGTGATCGCCTCGGTGACGGGATGCTCGACCTGCAGCCGCGTATTCATTTCCATGAAATAGAATTCGCCGCTACGGTCGAGCAGGAACTCGAGCGTGCCCGCACCTACGTAGCCGATCGACTTGATCGCGGCCACCGCGACCGCGCCCATCCGCGCCCGCAAAGCCGGCGTGACCGCCGGCGACGGCGCTTCCTCGATCAGCTTCTGGTGCCGCCGCTGCACCGAGCAGTCGCGCTCGCCGAGATGGATGGCATTGCCGAAGGCGTCGCCGAACACCTGGATCTCGATGTGGCGGGGATCGGCGATCGCCCGCTCCAGGATCACGGTCGAATCGCCGAACGCGCCCTGCGCTTCGGACCGGGCGCTGCGCAACGTATCGAGAAACATCGCGGCATCCGTGACCAGCCGCATGCCGCGCCCGCCGCCGCCCGCGACGGCCTTGATCATGACGGGAAAACCGATCCGCTCGGCTTCGGCGAACATCGCGCCATCGCCCTGGTCGACGCCCTGATAGCCGGGCACGCAGGGCACACCCGCCGCCCGCATGATGTCCTTGGCGCCGGCCTTGTTGCCCATCGCCTTGATGGCTTCCGGCGACGGTCCGATGAACACCAGGCCGGCGTCGCGGCAGGCTTGGGCGAAATCCTCGTTCTCGGCGAGAAAGCCGTAGCCGGGATGAATAGCGTCGGCGCCGCTGGCCTTGGCCGCCGCGATGATCGCCTCGATCCGCAAATAGGATTGCGCCGGCAGCGCCTCGCCGATGCAGATGGCCTGATCCGCTTCGCGCACATGCAAAGCCTCGCGGTCGGCGTCGGAATAGACAGCAACCACGCCATAGCCGAGACGCCTCGCGGTGCGCATGATCCGCAGTGCGATCTCGCCGCGATTGGCGATCAGGATTTTGTGGAACGGCGTTCGCTTCATCTGGGCATTGTTCATGGCCGCGCGACCGAGAACTGCATGCGCTGGGGGTTGCGCGCCTCGGCCTCCCGGCAGATCGCCAGCACCTGCGATAAGACGCTGCGGGTATCGCGGGGATCGATGACGCCGTCGTCGAGCACCCGCGCGCTGGTCGAGAATACGTCCATCTGGCCGTCGAACACGCCGATGATTTGCGCCTTCATCGCGTCGAGCTTCTCCTTCTCGATCGGCTTGCCACGCCTGATGGCGGCGGCTTCCGTGACGATCGCCATGGTTTCGGCGGCCTGCTCGCCGCCCATCACGGCGGTCCTGGCGTTGGGCCACGAGAAGCAGAAGCGCGGATGGAAGCCGCGGCCGCACATGCCGTAATTGCCGGCGCCGAACGAGGCGCCGCAATAGATCGTGATCTGCGGCACGGTGGCCGAGGTCACCGCCTGGATCATCTTGGAGCCGTGCTTGATCATGCCGGCCTCTTCATAGGCCTTGCCGACCATGTAGCCGGTGGTGTTGTTGAGATAGAGCAGCGGCGTGCGCGACTGGCAGCAGGCCTGGATGAAATGCGTCGCCTTGTTGGCGCCGGGAACGTCAAGCGGGCCGTTGTTGGTGATGATGCCGATGGCCTGGCCCTCGATGCGGGCGTGGCCGCATACCGTGGCGGGGCCGTAATTGGCACCGAACTCGGTGAAGTCGGAATCGTCGATGAACCGGGCAATCGCCTGGCGCATGTCGACCGGCCGCTTGTGATCCATCGGCATGATGCCGAGCAGTTCCTCTGAATCATGACGCGGCGGCCGGTGCGAGGTTTGGTCCGGTGCCGGCCGATCCCATTGCAGATTGGCCATGATGTCGCGCGCAATGCGCAGCGCATCGCGGTCGTCCTCGGCCAGATAATCGCCGAGGCCGGAAATGCTGGTGTGCATCTCGGCGCCGCCGAGTTCTTCCTCGGTGGCGATCTCTCCGGTTGCCGCCTTCAACAGCGGCGGTCCGGCCAGGAAGGCGCGGGTGCGGCCGCGCACCATGACGATGTAATCGGACAGGCCGGTCTGGTAGGCGCCGCCCGCGGTTGATGAGCCATGGGTGACCGTGACCACCGGCAGGCCTGCCGCCGAGAGCCGCGCCAGGTTGCGGAAGATGTTGCCGCCGCGGACGAAATCCTCGACGCGGTAGCGCAACAGGTTGGCGCCGGCGCTTTCGACCAGCTGCACGAAAGGCAGCTTGTTCTCCAGCGCCAGTTCCTGCACCCGCAAGGTCTTGTCGAGGCCGAACGGCTGCAGCGCGCCGGCATCGATGCCGGAATCATTGGCGCTGACCATGCAGCGGATACCGGCGACGAAGCCGATACCGGCGATCAGGCCGCCGCCGGGAACGCTCCTGGCGGCATCGGGCACATCGAACATGTAACCCGCGAGCGTCGACAGCTCGATGAACGGCGTGCCGGGATCGAGCACCAGCGCCACCCGCTCGCGCGGCAGCAACTGCCCGCGCTTGTGAAACCGGTCCTTGGCGGCGGCCGAGGCGGTGCGCGCCCGCTCCTCGAGGCTGCGCATCCGCGCAATCAGCGCCAGCATGCCTTCGCGGTTGGCCTTGTAGGCAGCGCTGCCCGTGGCGATGGTCGATTCAATGACAGCCATAAATACCTATCTTTCGTCATTCCGGGATGGTCCGAAGGACCAGACCCGGAATCTGGAGATAATTAGCGCGAGATTCCGGGTTCGCGCTGACGCGCGCCCCGGAATGACGACAAGTGATGCTGTTCATCACTACGCACTCTTCTTCGCAAAATGCTCGCTGTAAGCCTGCCGCAGTTCGACCTTGCGCAATTTGCCGGTCGCCGTCATCGGCATTTCATCGACGATCTTGATGAATTTCGGCACCTGGAAGCCGCCGAGATGCTTGCGGCAATGCTCCGCTATTCCGGCCTCGTCGGCGACCGCGCCCGGCTTCAATTTGACGAAGGCCGACACCGCCTCGCCCCATTGCGGATGCGGCAGGCCGACCACGGCGGCGTTCTGCACGGCGGGATGGGCAAGCAGCGTCTCCTCGATCTTGACGGAGGCGACGTTCTCGCCGCCGGACTTGATCATGTCCTTCTTGCGGTCGAGGAACAGCACCTCGCCGTTCTCGTCGATGACCGCGAGATCGCCGGTGTGGTGCCAGCCGAACTTGCGCGCCTCTTCGGTCGCTTTCGGATCCCTGTAATAGCCCATCATCACATTCGGCCCGCGATGCACCAGTTCGCCGGCCTGGCCGCGCGGCAACAGATTGCCGTTGTCGTCCATGATCGCGGTTTCGTTCACGATCAGCGATTCGCCCCAGTAATTACCGAAGCGGTTGAGCTGCACCTCCGGCCGCGACATCGTGGTGGCCGGATACATCTCGGTCTGGCCGCTCGAGAGAACGAAGTTCGGACAGAGGTCGGCCATGGCGCGCTCCAGCAGCGGGCGACCCATCGGCGCCATGGTGTAGATGCAGGTCCGCAGGCCCGAGAGATCGTAATCCTTTCTGCGGGGGTGATCGAGAATCGCCTGATACATCAGCGACAGGCCGACGAAGACGGTCAGCTTGTCGCGCACGATGGCTTCCATGCAGACCACCGGATCGAAGCCGCGCATCAGCGCCATGCGTCCGCCGACCGAGAGGTAACTCAGGAGCAGCACATGGCCCGCACAGTGGAACAGCGGGAACTGCCCGGTGATGCCGTCGTTGCGGTCGAGATGCATCTCGACGCAGTTGCTCATGACCGCCATCACCACCGCGAGATGGCAATGCATCGCGCCTTTCGGGCGCGAGGTGGTGCCCGAGGTGTAGATGATCATGGCCAGATCGCGATCATTGATCTCGATATCGGGCTCGATCTCGGACTGGCCTTTCAGCAAATCGTTGAAACTCTGCAGACCCTGCGCGGCGGCGGTGCCGGCGAGATCGACCGCGATCAGGTCCATGCCGCGCTTTTGCAGCGCGGCGCGGCGATCTGCCTGCGCATGCAGGTTGTCGTCGATCAGCGCGAAGCGGACCCCGGCATGGTCGAGAATGTAATCCATGTCGGCCGGCCCGAGCATGGTGTTGATCGGCACCCACACCAGGCCGGCGCGATGGATGCCGAACAGCGCTTTGACGAATTCGACCGAATTGTTGTTGATGGTGGAAATCTTCTCGCCGGGCTTGAGGCCCCGCGCCACCAGGTAATTGGCAAAACGATTGGCGTCGCGTTCGAGCTCGGTGAAGGTCACGCGCCGCGCGCCGTCGGTCAGCGCGACCCGATCGGGAAACCGCGCCGCGGCACGTTTCAGGAGATCGCCGATCGCCACCCTGCCGATGCGGCCCGGTCCCGGCACGCCGCCGGTGGCTGCGAGATTGGTCATGCTGCCTCCATTCGCTTGGCCGTCATTCCGGGATGGTCCGAAGGACCAGACCCGGAATCTCGAGATTCCGGGTTCGATGCTGGCGCATCGCCCCGGAATGACGACTCAATGCCCGATCCCGAAAATCTGCCGCGCTTCGGCCGGGCTCGCGATCTCGCGGCCAGCCTTGCGCGCGCAGGCGGCGATGCCCTCGATCAGCTGGCCGTTCGAGGTCACCTTGGTGCCGTCGCCGAGATAGAACGTATCTTCCAGCCCGGTGCGCAGATGGCCGCCGAGGTCGGCGCAGCGCTGGTGCAGCGGCCAGATTTCCGCGCGTCCGATCGCGATAACCTGCCAATGCGCTTCCGGCAGTTTCAGCTTCAACAGGATCGGCAGCAATTCCGGATCGGCCGGCATGCCTGAGGCGACGCCCATCACGAAATTGTATTCCAGCGGTCCGGAATACATGCCGGTCTGCCGGTACATCCCGACACAGCGCACGATGCCGACGTCGAAGCATTCGAATTCCGGAATGGTGTTCGCCTGCTTCATGACGTCGAGATAGTCCTGCACCTTCTCGACCGCATTATCGAACATCATCGGCGGCCAGGCCCAGGTGTTGTCGGCCTTCACCTTGAGATAGTTCAGCGAGCCTGCGTTGCAGGCCGCCATTTCCGGCCTGGTCTCGCGCACGCAATCGAGCGCGCCCTGGTAGTTGGGTCCCGATGTGCCGGTGGTGTGGTTGATGATCACGCCCGGGCAGGCCTCGCGGATCGCCTGCTGGATCTCTCTGCTCACGCCGACCTCCCAGGACGGCAGATGCCCCTTGCCCGGCGCCTGCTGGCGCAAATGGATATGCATCACGCTGGCGCCGGCGTTGAAAGCAGCCCTGGCTTCGCGCGCCATTTCCTCCGGGGTGACGGGAACGTGGTGCTGTTTCGGGTCGGTCAGCACGCCGTTAAGCGCGCAGGTGATGACAGCCTTGTCGCTCATGGATCAGCTTTCGATCGGTTCAGGTCGCGGGGGGCGCGCGCGTGCACGATGTTCGCGACGATCATGCGTCGCGCCGTCATCGGTTTCTTGCGTCCACCCGCTATTGCCCCGTGGAGACCGCCGTCATGGCCGTCCCTGACGGAATCCGGCGCTGTCGAGCACGCCCGCGTCGCTGCGATAGATCGCCAGATCCCTGGAGCCTGAAAAGATCGCGCGCGGCTGCAGGCCGTAGAACCGGCGGATCGAATGGCTGAAATGGGTCGAATCGGGATAGCCGATGTCCTGCGCCAGATGCGCGAGATTGATGTCCTCGTTGACGAAATGCAGCAGATGCCGCGCCCGCTTCCAGGCGCGGAACGCGCGGAACGATACGCCGGTCTGTTCCTTGAACAGATGCAGGAAGCGCGATGGCGACAGGCTGACCGATGCGGCGCAATCGGCCGCGGTCATCTTGACGCCGGAGAAGTCGTTGAGTTTTGCGGCCGCGCGGCGGATGCGGCAATCGATTTTGCGGTCCGGCAGATTCTCGCCGAAACAGAGCTGATCGAAATCGGCGGTGGTAAAACCGCCGTTGCGCTCGCCGAGGCGCAAGGCCTCGTAGGCATCGCGAATTCGCCGCGCGAAGTCGGGCGCATCAAGCCCGGAAATTCTGGCGCTCAGCGCAGCCATCGCCGCAGGCGAGACGGTTTCCGGTTCGATCACGAGGCAGATGATCGAGGTGTGATCGCTCTCGACGCTGTGGGTCGAATAGGGCGACACCACCGCCACCCCGCCCGTCACCTCGGATTTGCCTTCGGTGATTTTGAGCTGCCCGCGCATCGCGACGTAGATGTTGTATCCGCCGCTGGTGCGCTTTCGCGGCCGGCCGAGCAGGCCCGCATAAAACACCCGTTCGGGGCTGATCAGCATCAGCCGCCCGGACTCGCGGCGGTCGTAATCGTTCATAAGCGTTCCCTCCCGGGAGCGAGATCTGCTTCTTGCCGCGGTGGTGCGGGCTCTCTAACGGAGCTTGCGGCAGAATACAGAAATCGCGGCGGATGTCACCCGCGACAAATACCGGGGAATGCTCAGGATTCGGCCGATTTGGACGCTCCGGGGGAACCCTTCAGGAGCGCCGCGCGACCTTTTGCTGCTCGCCGGCCAGAGTCTCGGCGGCAACCGCTTTTCTGTAGCCGTCGCGCGCCTGCAGGCGCTGCCAGTAGGCGGTGACGTTGGGCCCGAAATCCTTGGATAGCCCGATGTTTTCGGCCCGCCGCAAGGCATAGCCGATGACGATATCGGCCGCGGTGAAGCGGCCGGCGACCAGCGTCTGCGCGTTCGCGGTGGCGGCTTCGACCGCCCGCAGCCTCCCCAGGAACCATTTGGCGTAGTCTCCCGCCACCTGCGGATTGCGCCTTTCCTCGGGCTCCAGCTGGCTGTAGCGGAGCACCAGCGTCTGCGGAAAGGTCAGCGTCGCGTCGCTGAAATACATCCAGTTCAGGAACGCGCCATAGGCCGGCTCGTCGACGCCGACGATCAGCGGCGTCGGCCCGTGCCTGGTGCCGAGATAGTGACAGATGCCCGAGGACTCCGTCATCCGGGTATCGCCGTCGATCATGAACGGAATGGTGCCGAGCGGATTGATGGCGAGATATTCCTTGGCCAATACCCGCGGCGGAAACGGCAGCATTTTCAGATCGTACGGCAGCCCCATCTCTTCGAGCATCCACAGCGGCCGGAACGAGCGCGCGGCGTGGCAGTGATAAAGCGTGATCATCCGGCGTTTCCCTTGATGTTGATTCATACCAGTTTGGAACGCCGACACGCCGTCCGCAACGATATCTTTTTGCTTTGGGAGGCCGCGGCCGATGCGACCGAACGCGCCCATCAGCTACTC
>JBAQER010000778.1:0-1500 GCA_049286845.1 Bradyrhizobium sp. | reverse complement strand
AAGGAACAGAACTGGCTGCGCGGCACGGACGGCCGCGCCTACCTCACCGACTTTCAACTCGCGCATTGTTTCAAGACCCGCGGCCGGCTGTTCCGGATCGCGGCATACGAGGATCTCCGGCATCTTCTGAAGCACAAGCGCAGCTATGCGCCGCAGGCGCTGACGGCGAAAGAACGCCAGATTCTGGCGCGCAAATCGCTGGTCGCCAGCGTCTGGCTGATGACCGGCAAGAAGGTCTACCGCGCCATCACCCGCGGCCTGTTCAACTTCACCGACCGCGAAGGCGGCGGCCGGCGGCTGGTCAACGACGCCCCCGTCCTGATCGAACTGATCCGGAAAACCCCTGAAGTCCGCGACGTCGCCATCGTCGCGTTTGCCGACCGGCGCAGCGGTGTCGGGCTCTATGCCTTTGTCGAGGCCGACCAAGCCGCGCTCGAAGCGCGATTGCGCAACGACCTTACGGCGGCGAAGGGTCCGAAACCGCCGGAGCATATTCAGGTGGTGCAGGCCCTGCCGCGCGATGCGGCCGGCAAACCGCGCACCGAGATCTTGCAACTGGTCGCGATGAACCAGCTCGACCTGATCGAGCCGATGATGACCAGCGAGACGGATCGCGCATTCCTCAAGAGCATTCTGGAATCGCGGAAGAACTTGCGGGACCGGTTCAATTTCGAGGCGACGGTGCCGCCAGCGCCCACAGGCGTCATCAACCGCGAAGGCGGGTGATCCAGTATTCCCGAGGCCTTCGAGATTCAATCGAGAGGCGTCAGCGTACTGGATACCTTGGACTCACGAAAACTCCCGCGACTTCGACGCCCGCCACAACGTCCACAGCGTCCGGAATCTCGAGCTGACCTGCGACACGAACGGATCGTTGTCCGCACGTGCCATGCGCTGCAGATCGCGGCGCACCAGCGCCAGCGGCAGAAATATCTGCCGCATCTCCGGCGGCGCGTTCGCCAGCAGCGCGAAGGCGGTCTTCAGGTGACCCCGCGCCTCGGCGATCAACTGATCCAGCGCCGCGCGCAGTTTCGGGGTTTGCTTGCCGGCAAACACCTCTTCCATTCCGCAGCCGTGGCTCTCGAGCAGCTGCAACGGCACGAACAGCTGCCGTCGCGAGGCATCCAGCGGCAATGCGCCGATCACCTGGGCTATGCCCTGCGCCAGCCCGGCGTGGCGCGCGAGGTGCTCGACATCGCTTGACTGGTGCCCGGTAATCGCAGCACCGAACGAGAGCAGCGCGCAGGAGGTATCGTCGATGTAGCCTTCGAGCGCCGCCATGGTCGGCATCGGATCGTTGTAGAGATCGAACTGATGCTCGTCGATCAGCCGCGACAGCCGCTCGACCGGCAGACGATGGTTGCGGATCGCCAGCTTCAGTTCGGCTGCGACCGGGTTGCCCTCGACGCCGCCATGGCCGGCGCCCGCCAGCATGTCGGTCCACCATTGCAGGCGCATTTCGCCGGGCAGCGGTTGGCTCACCTGCTCGCGGACGCGGGA
>JBAQER010000777.1:0-2132 GCA_049286845.1 Bradyrhizobium sp. | reverse complement strand
TTGCCCGACGGGTTAAGCGATTTATTTTTGCGCGCGGGGCTGGACAGACTTTTGCTGATTTGCCCGTCGGGTTGTTTTGTCGCGGCTCGGGTTGCAAGATTTTGCTTGCGCGCGAGGCGAAGCAGTTCGCGCTTTGAGCAGCCCGCGGCATGCCGCTGTCGGCGTCCGCCGTCAAGGTCACCGACGGGGCGCGCGGGCGAGGATGGAATCTCTACCCTGTGCGGCTGGGATCGGCTTAAATGGGTTTGCACCGTAGCGAAAATCGTTATGCTGGCCAAAAGACACGAAGGTAATTCATGAAACGCTATCTGATCTTCGCAGCTCTCGGTCCCTTCCTCGGCGGTTTCCTGCTGCTGCTGGCGACCACCTACACCTCGGGCTACTGGACCCAGACCAACATCGGGGAAGTCAAGAAGCTGTTCGTGGTGTTCGCGAGAACGCTGCAATACGCCTATCTGTTCGGCATCGTGCCGGCGCTGATGATGGCGGCGGTGGACGATATTCTGCTCCACGTCAAACGGATCGGCCCGGTCGCGCGGATGCTGATCGTCGGCGCGCTCGCCTTCGTCGCGGCGGAATTGCTCTACGGCTCGCGCGGGCCGGACTCCGGCGCCGTGCAGTTCATCCTCTACGGCCTGCCGGGCCTGGTCCCGGCGACGATCGCGTCATGGCTGGCGCATAAATACGCCGAGCCGCAAACCGTGCCGGCTGCATAGGCGCGACCGCGTGACGCAACTTGCGCTCGTCCGGCGCGTTACCATGTGATGGCGATGTCGAACGAAGAGATCATATCTCCGAGGTCCGCGCGTGGGCGAACCTCCGGGGCCACGTTCCGCGGCGCGCAGGCGCGCGGCCCGGTCATCGATCAGGAGGGGCGCGAGATCCGCCCCGAGACGCTGGGCCCGCAGGGTAGCGGCTTCCAATTCGGCAATTCAAGCGCCAATCCGTTTGCCAATCTCACCCGCGAGCAGCGGATGGCGCGGCTCGATGCGCTGGCGAAGCTGCTCGACGTCGCCTTCATCGTGCCCGGCACCAATATCCGCTACGGCATCGACGGGCTGATCGGATTGATCCCGGTGGTCGGCGATCTCATCACCACGGCGATCTCGCTGTGGCTGGTGCGCGAGGCGCGCGCGCTCGGCGCGCCCTGGCATGTCACGGCAAGGATGCTCGGCAATGTCGCGCTCGACGGCGTGGTCGGACTGGTGCCGGTCGCCGGCGACGCCTTCGACGTCATGTTCCGCGCCAATGTGCGCAACGTGCGGATGCTGAAGCGCTGGATGGACAAGCAGCCGCGCTAGCCTCGGCAAAAAGCAATGCCCCCGGAGCTGATCCGAGGGCATGGGCGCTTTTGAGGCGTGAGGTTACGCTGCGTCGGCGTCGGCGTCGTTGCTGGCAGGCGCGGGCTCGGGCGCACGCGGACGGCGCGGCAGCGGGAAATCCTGGCTTTCATAGAGCGTGCGGATACCGCTCTGGTCGAAGCGGGCCTCGTCGACCTGCAGATAGGCGCCGTTCAGCGAATCCGCCGGCAATTCCTCGATCGCGAAGCGAACCGCTTCGGCCGCGGTGCCAAATCGCCGATAGGCGAATCCGGCCCGCTTCTTCTTGCGGATCGCGGCGGGGAACAGCTCGGCGGCAGTGTTGTAACTGAAGGCAGCCATGGTCAGTGACCTCTAATCTTTTCGTGGGAACGCGATTCGCAATCGCGAACGTATCGTGCGGGTGGGTTCAAGGCCGCGCCGGCACACGTCATTTCAGGACAGTCTTTAATATAAGCCCGTTTGCGAGAAATGCGACTCCTGACGGGCGGGATGATGAATCCGGGCACCCCGATACCAGGACTGAAATAAATCCTGTTATTTCAATGCTTTGTCGTGATCAGAGCTTGCGGAGCAGCACCAGGACGATCAGCACGACCAGAATGACGCCCACGAGCCCCATTCCGGAATGGCCCATGCCAAAGCCATAGCCGCCGAACCGGCCGCTGTAGCCGCCGAGCAGGATTATAATCAGAATGATGATGAGTATCGTTCCGAGCGACATGGCACTCTCCCCGAAAGGCCGCCGGCGCACGAGATCTGCCGCCCCGCCTGCACAAGCAAAGCATATCCCGGGCGATGGTTCCACCGCGG
>JBAQER010000776.1:0-6161 GCA_049286845.1 Bradyrhizobium sp. | reverse complement strand
GGAACACCGGGGTCTGCAGCCGCTCGGCGAGGTCCAGGCTGTCCGCCGCCATGGTGAAGCACTCGTGCGGGTCTTCCGGGAAGAGCAGCACGTGCTTGGTGTCGCCGTGCGAGAGATACGCGCACTTGAGCACGTCGGACTGCTGCGTGCGCGTCGGCATGCCGGTCGAGGGGCCGGCACGCTGCACGTTCATGATCACGGCCGGAATTTCGGCGAAATAGGATAGGCCGATGAACTCCGTCATCAGCGAGATGCCGGGGCCGGAGGTGGCGGTGAAGGCGCGGGCGCCGTTCCAGGACGCGCCGATCACGATGCCGATCGAGGCCAGTTCATCCTCGCCCTGAACGATGGCGTATTTCGCCTTGCCGGTTTCGGGATCGTGCCGCAGCTTCTTGCAGTGGCTGGTGAAGGCGTCGGCAAGCGAAGACGACGGCGTGATCGGATACCAGGCGCAGACCGTGGCGCCGCCATAGACCGCGCCAAGGGCTGCAGCATTGTTGCCTTCGATGAAAATGCGGTCGCCGACCTTGTCGGCCTTCTTGATGCGCAGGCCGATCGGACATTTCAGGTTCTGCAGCGCCCAGTCGCGGCCGAGATGCAGCGCATGGACGTTCGACGACAAGAGCTTTTCCTTGCCCTTGTACTGCTCGCCGATCAGCTGCTCGACCAGCTTCGGGTCCATGTCGAGCAGGGCGCACAGCGCGCCGAGATAGATGATGTTCTTGAACAGCTGGCGCTGGCGCGGGTCGGTATAGGTCGAGTTGGTGATTGCGGTCAGCGGCACGCCGATCACGGTGATGTCGGCGCGGAATTTCGAGGCCGGCATCGGCTTGGTCGAATCGTAGAACAGGTAACCGCCGGGCTCGATCGAAGCGAGGTCCTTGTCCCAGGTCTGCGGGTTCATCGCCACCATCATGTCGACGCCGCCGCGGGCGCCGAGATGGCCGTCCTCGGTGACCCGCACCTCGTACCAGGTCGGCAGGCCCTGGATGTTGGAGGGAAAGATGTTGCGCGGGGACACCGGTACGCCGTGGCGCAGGATCGAGCGCGCGAACATTTCGTTGGCGCTCGCCGAGCCCGAGCCGTTGACGTTGGCGAAGCGGACGACGAAGTCGTTTACGCTGCTGATCGGGCTTTGGACGGGCATGATGAACCTGCGTGTGTCATATCGATGAGGTATTTCTGCATGTCCCAGGCGCCGGTGGGACAGCGTTCGGCGCACAGCCCGCAATGCAGGCAGACGTCCTCGTCCTTGACCATGACGCGGTCGGTCTTGAGACCGTCGGCGACGTAGAGGTCCTGGTCCGGATGCAGTGAAGGCGCTTTCAGCCGCGCCCGCAGATCGGCTTCCTCGCCGTTTTGCGTGAAGGTGATGCAGTCCATCGGGCAGATATCGACGCAGGCGTCGCATTCGATGCACAAGGGCGCTGCGAATACGGTCTGGACGTCGCAATTCAGGCAGCGGTGCGCCTCGCCGAGCGCCAGCTTGACGTCATAGCCGAGTTCGACTTCGGCGCGGATGTCCTGCAGCGCGATGACCTTGTCGCGATGCGGCACCTTGTAGCGCTTGTCGGGGGAAATGTCGTTGTCGTAGCTCCACTCGTGGATGCCCATCTTCTGCGAGGAGACATGCACTTCCGGCAGCGGACGCTCGGTAATGTCCTCGCCCGAGAGCAGCCTGTGGATCGAGAGCGCGGCGTCGTGGCCATGCGCCACCGCCCAGATGATGTTCTTGGGGCCGAACGCGGCGTCGCCGCCGAAGAACACCTTCGGATTGGTCGATCCCATGGTCTTGGCGTCGACCTTGGGCATGTTCCACTTGTTGAATTCGACGCCGCAGTCGCGCTCGATCCAGGGGAACGCGTTCTCCTGGCCGACCGCGACCAGCACGTCGTCGCAGGGAATGGTCTGGTCCGGTTCGCCTGATGGTACCAGGTTGCGCCGGCCGCCTGCGTCGTATTCCGCCTTCACCTTCTGGAAGGTGACGCCGGTGAGCTTGCCATTGTCGTGGGTGAAGGCGACCGGCACCATGAAGTTGAGGATCGGGATGTCCTCGTGCAGGGCGTCTTCCTTCTCCCAGGGAGAGGCCTTCATCTCCTCGAAGCCGGAACGCACGATGACCTTGACGTCTTCGCCGCCGAGACGGCGCGCGGTGCGGCAGCAGTCCATCGCGGTGTTGCCGCCGCCGAGCACGATCACGCGCTTGCCGATCGTGCTGGTGTGTTCGAACGAAACCGAGGCCAGCCATTCGATGCCGATATGGATATGGCTTGCGGCCTCCTTGCGGCCGGGAATGTCGAGTTCGCGGCCGCGCGGCGCGCCGGAGCCGACGAAGATGGCGTCGTAGTTCTCACCGAGCAGCTTCTTCAGGCTGTCGATGCGCTGGCCGCCCCTGAACTCGATGCCGAGGTTGAGGATGTAGTCGGTTTCCTCGTCGATCACCGAATCCGGCAGCCGGAACTTCGGAATCTGCGTCCGCATCATGCCGCCGGCCTTGGGGTCCTGATCGAATACGATGCAGTGATAGCCGAGCGGTGCGAGGTCGCGGGCCACCGTCAGCGAGGCGGGGCCGCCGCCGACGATCGCGATGCGCTTGCCGTTCTTCGCCGACGGTCGCGGCATGCGGCCCTTGACGTCGTCCTTGAAGTCGGCGGCGACGCGCTTCAGCCGGCAGATCGCCACCGGCGTCTCCTCGACGCGGCCGCGGCGGCAGGCGGGCTCGCACGGACGATCGCAGGTGCGTCCCAGAATTCCGGGAAACACGTTCGACTTCCAATTGATCATGTAGGCGTCGCCGTAGCGGCCTTCAGCAATCAAGCGGATGTATTCGGGAACCGGGGTATGCGCGGGACAGGCCCATTGGCAGTCGACTACCTTGTGAAAGTAGTCCGGCGCCGAGATATCAGTCGGTTTCATTCCTACCTTGTCCGCGCAATTTCAAGGAAGGCGCGGCCTTATCTTTGCCCGCGAACGCTCAGTCGGCGTTCTTGTGGTTTTTGAATTGGATCATAGGCTTACCTTATTAGAGCCAATCCAGAGCGTGCACAAAGGCAAATTTATCTGATCTCCAGCTTTCATGGCTGGGCCGCCATAACATTAGTGTCATTGTGCGCTATGTCGCGGTGCAACATGTGCAGCGCAGCGCTAAATGTCGCTTTTCGCGAGGTCCCACATCAAATTGTAGACGCCGCTCGTGATCACCAGCGGTTTGTACGCGGCATTTCCGGCGATGCGCGCGGCAGCCGCCGGGATCGCATTCACATTTGTGGCATCGATCAGCACGAACCAGTCGCCGGCGCCGGGATTGGGGGCCGAGGGATCATCGGTGATGGGCCGTGACAGTGCCGGATCGCTCTCGATCAGATGCATCGAGATGATGCCGTCGAGCTGTTGCGGATCGAGTTGATCCCGAAATGCGGTGCGCAGCTTTTCCATATCGCCGGCCGGGCGGAGGCGGATGATGCCGAGCGCGGCACCTCGGCCCTGGCCGCAGCTGATCGTGATGCGCGCCACTGCGCGGATCATGTTCTTGAAACAGGCTATGTTGGCCTTCGACCAGTCGGTCTGATTGGCCAGCGCGGTGCGATAGGCCGGACTGTCGAGCACATCGAAGGTCGCGGTGGAATAGAGGCTGAGATATTTCGGCTTGCCGTCATGCGCGACATAGCGCCGGGCCTCGAGGAAGCCGGGAATCGCGACGCGCTCTTCGAGATGCTCGCGGTCGTACCAACGGTTGAACTCAGCTTCATCGGACGGATCGATGTCCATCGATGTCAGCAGCATTCCCTTTCCGGCGAGCGGCATGTTTGGATTGTCCCTATCGAGCGATTTTGGAAGCAAGGTCCGCGATCGCCTTCATCACGGCGTCCCTGACGCCAGGATCATACAGTGAGTGGCCGGCGCCCTCTACGAGACGCACTTCGGCTTCGGGCCATGCTGCGGCGAGCGAATGCGAGGTTGCCGGCGGGCACAGCAAATCATAGCGGCCTTGCACGATGATCCCGGGAATGCCCTTGAGCTTGCCGGCCCGATCGAGAAGCTGCTCGGGCTGCATGAAGCAATCGTTGCGGAAATAATGCGCTTCCATGAACGGCGTCGCGGGCAGGGCGCGGGACGAATTCAGCGACGCCGGATCGAGCCGGACGCGATTTGGAGCGTGTTCGGAGAGGATGCGTTCTGTCTCACCCCAGGCACGGGCGGCAGGGCCGTGGATGGCCGGATCGGAATCGAGAATACGGCGGAAGTAGGCATCCAGCGGTTGCGCGCGTTCTTCGGGCGGCAGCACGCTGAGGAAATCCTCGGAGAGACCGGGATGCAGGCGTGGCAGCGCCTCGAGGAAGGCGCCTTCGAGCTCTGGACGCGTGCCGAGAAAGGTCGCGCGCAGTACGATGCCCGTCACCCGGTCGGGGTGCGTCTCGGCATAGGCCAGCGCCAGCGTCGCGCCCCATGAGCCGCCGACGATCATCCAGCGTTGAAATCCGAATTTCTCGCGGATCGTCTCCATGTCGGCG
This sequence comes from Bradyrhizobium sp., assembly GCA_049286845.1. Taxonomy (GTDB): domain Bacteria; phylum Pseudomonadota; class Alphaproteobacteria; order Rhizobiales; family Xanthobacteraceae; genus Bradyrhizobium. The sequence goes on along the minus strand of JBAQER010000776.1, from coordinate 1,650 downwards.
ATCAGATGCGGCAGCGTATTGTCGTCGCGGCGGCCTTTGGGCCGGCTTCGCCCCGCGCCGCGCTGGTCGAACAGCACGGCGTGAAAGCGTTCCGGGTCGAACAGCCGGCGATGATCGGGCTGGCAGCCGCTGCCCGGCCCGCCATGCAGATAGACTGCCGGGATGCCGTCGACCCGGCCGACGGTTTCGACATGGATCTCGTGGCCGTCGCCGACCGGCAGCAGCTCCGATGTCAACGGTGCGAAGGGATCGGAGCGGTGGCCGCGTGCCTTGCCTGCGTCGGCGTCAGGCGCCATGGCCGCCGCCCGTCTCGGGCGTTCCCCCGGCGAAATTACGATAGATGAAGCGGTCGTTGCCGGCCGCGGCCTCCAGTTCGGCCTGCTTGAAGATCTGCTCATGCATCGGCGACAGTGTGCAGGCCGGGTCAGTATTGCCGGCATCGCCGGTCAGCGCAAACGCCTGGCAGCGGCAGCCGCCGAAATCGATCTCCCTGAACTCACAGCTCTTGCACGGCTCCTTCATCCAGCCGGTGCCGCGATAGCGGTTGAAGGCGTCGGAATTCTGCCAGATCCAGGCGATCGAATGATTCGATCGTACCGACAGGAATTCCAGCCCGGTGATGCTTTCGGCGGCATGACAGGGCAGGATCTTGCCGGCGGGTGAGATGTTGAAGAACTGCCGGCCCCAGCCGCCCATGCATTTTTTCGGCCGCAGCGCGTAATAGTCCGGCACCACATAGTCGATGGCGAGAATGCCCTTCAGTCGCGCCTGGGCTTCCTCGACGATGCGGCTGGTCTCCTCGATCTGCGCGAGCGTCGGCATCAGCGCCGCGCGGTTCTTCAGCGCCCAGCCGTAATACTGCACGTTGGCGACCTCGAGCCGGTCGGCATCGAGATCGACCGCCATCTGGATGATGTCGGGCAACTGATGCAGGTTCTGCCGGTGCATCACCGCATTGACCGTGAGCGGCAAATCGAGTTCGCGCGTCCACTTCGCAACTTCGAGCTTCTTCTCATGCGCGTGTTTGAAGCCGGCCACCCGATCGGCGACCACAGGCTCATTGCCCTGAAAACTGATCTGCACGTGGCACAGCCCGGCGCCCGCCAGCGCGGAAAGCTTTTCGCGCGTCAGCAGCACGGCCGAGGTGATGAGATTGGAGTACAGCCCGACATCGCTGGCGTGCTGCACCAGTTCGGCCAGATCCTTGCGCGCGGTGGGTTCGCCGCCGGAAAAATGAATCTGTAGCACGCCGATCTCGGCGAGTTCGGTGAGAACTTTCTTCCATTCCTCGGTCGTCAGCTCGCTACCGCCGCGGTCGAGTTCGACCGGGTTGGAGCAATAGGGGCACTGCAGCGGACAACGATGCGTCAGCTCGGCGAGCACTGCGAGCGGAATTCCAAAAGCCTCCGCTGTCGAGCCGCGCGCCTCCAGCACCGCGAGCCCGTCGGAGGGGTCGCTCGCGACCACATGGGCGTCGGTCAGCGTTGGGCTCATGACGTCTTCTCGCGCGCTTCGGTGAGGAATCCCTTGTCGGCGAGGTCCTGCAGCATGGCGATGACGTCGGCCGAGATCGCGGCGCGGCCAGAGGAATATTTGGCCGCGAGCTGGTCGACCATGTCGGCGACGCTGCGAATGCCGTCGCAAAGTTGC
>JBAQER010000775.1:0-2072 GCA_049286845.1 Bradyrhizobium sp. | reverse complement strand
GGCCTACACCTCGGAATTCTATCAGAGCTATCGCGACGAGGTCGGCTGGCGGCTGGGATGAGGCTTGGCGTCATTCCGGGGCGCATCGAAGATGCGAACTACGATGTGCAATTGCACATCGGAGAATCTCGAGATTCCCCGATGTGCACCGCACATCTGAGGTCTGGTCCTTCGGACCATCCCGGAATGACGGTGCTGTGTGGGCGCAACGTTTACACCGCGCTTCGGGCGGGTACTATCGCAATCGACCCCGGTCCAACAACCCTGCTCGCAAATGGAAACAGCCCGATGAACGCTCCCTCTCCCAAGACTTTTCTCGTCTGCCACGGCGCGTGGTCGGCCGGATGGGCGTGGAAGAAGATGCACCCGCTGATGGCGGCTAGCGGGCATCGCCTGCTGACGCCGACCTATACCGGCCTCGGCGAGCGTGCGCATCTGGCCAATCCGTCGATCGATCTCGAAACCCACATTCAGGACATCCTGAACGTCATCAAATATGAAGACCTGCGCGACATCGTGCTGGTCGGCCACAGCTACGGCGGCATGGTCGCAACCGGCGTCGCCGACCGCGCGCGCGACCGCGTCACGCAGCTGATCTACATCGATGCCTTCGTGCCCGGCGACGGGCAATCGCTGCTCGACCTGAACGAAGTGGCGCGAGCGCCGATGACAGAACTCGCGAAATCCGGCGATGGCTGGCGGGTGCCGCCCAATCCGACGCCGCCGGATACGCCGCAAGCCGATCTCGAATGGCTGACCGAGCGCCGCGTCAATATGCCGGTCAAATGCTTCGAGATGAAACTCAAGCTGCGTGACGGTGCGCTGACGTTGCCGCGCAGCTACATCTACGCCACGCGGATTACGCCGGCGGATACTTTCGGCCGGTTTGCGAAGCAAGCCAAAAACGATCCCGCCTGGCGCTATTACGAGATCGATGCCAGCCATTCGCCTAATGTCACCGCGCCGGAAGCGCTGATGTCGCTGCTGCAGAAGATCGTCGCGGAGCAGAAGTAAATGAAGCAGATCCGGATCGGCGACATCACCATCGACGCGGTGATCGAGCGCGAAGGCCCGTGGCGGCGGCCGCAGGATTTCTTCCCCGCCTATGACGACGCCGTCTTCAAGCGCCATCTGCCTGACATGGAGCCGGAGGTGTTCGACGCGGCCTCGGGAAGGATGGTGATCACCTACCAGACCTTCGTCGTCCGGACACCGCACCATACGATCCTGGTCGACACCTGCACCGGCGAGGACAAGGGGCATCCGCCGCCGTTCGACTTTCCGGGCAAGGAGCGCTGGCGCAACGAACTGTTCGCGCTCGGGGTGAGTTACGATGATGTGGACTATGTGTTCTGCACCCATCTTCACATCGACCATACCGGCTGGAACACCATCCTGCGCGACGGGCGCTGGGTGCCGACGTTCCCGAACGCGAAATACGTCTTCCACAAAGAAGAATATGCGGCCTGGGAGGCGGAGCACGCGCGCGGCGCCAATCCGCCCGGCACCGTGTTCCGCGACAACTGCTTACCCGTCGTGGAAGCCGGCCAGGCGCTGCTGGTCGACGACGATTACGCGCTCGACGATACCATCACGCTGACGCCGACGCCGGGGCACTCGCCCTGCCATTGCTGCGTCAACATCTTCTCCCGCGGCCAGCGCGCGGTGGTGGCGGGCGACCTGATGCACCACGCGATCCAGTGCCGCGAGCCCGACTGGTCGGCGCGGCCGGACTGGGATGCGAAGCAGTCGGCGGCGTCGCGCCGCAAATTCTTTGCCGCGGTGGCGGACACCGATACACTGATCCTGCCGGTGCATTTTCCGGCGCCGACCGTGGGGTTGCTGAAGGCCGACGGCGAGCGGTTCGACTACCGCTTCAAGCGGGATTAGTGCAGGCGCTGCAGCGATACAGACCTCATCCTGAGGAGCTTGCGAAGCAAGCGTCTCGAAGGATGGCCGCGAGTCCATACCGTGCCGCCATCCTTCGAGACGCCCGCCTGCGGCGGGCTCCTCAGGATGAGGTCGGATTACTTCTTGAATTCGGCAGGCCATTGGTTAGCCTCATCCTGAGG
>JBAQER010000774.1:0-4381 GCA_049286845.1 Bradyrhizobium sp. | reverse complement strand
CATCACCGCGAAGCCGTAGAACGGCAGATTCTCGATGAAGGCGCGGAACGCCTCCTTGATGGCGTCGAAGGTGCCGAAATGGTCGAGATGCTCGGGGTCGATATTGGTGACGATGGCGACGTCGGCCGGCAGCTTGAGGAAAGTGCCGTCGCTCTCGTCGGCCTCCACCACCATCCAATCGCCGGCACCGAGCCGGGCGTTGGTGCCGTAGGCATTGATGATGCCGCCATTGATCACGGTCGGATCGAGATCGCCGGCATCGAGCAATGCTGCGACCATCGAGGTCGTGGTGGTCTTGCCATGGGTGCCCGCGATAGCGACGCAGCTCTTCAGCCGCATCAGCTCGGCGAGCATTTCGGCGCGCCGCACCACCGGGATGCGCTGCGCGCGGGCCGCCATCAGTTCGGGATTGTCGCGCTTGATCGCGGTCGAGACCACCAGCACATCGGCGCCGGCGACGTTCTCGGCCTTGTGGCCGACGGTGACCTTGATGCCCTTGTCGCGCAGCCGGTTGACGTTGGCGCCTTCGGACGCGTCGGAGCCCTGCACGGTGTAGCCGAGATTGCACAAGACCTCGGCAATGCCGCTCATGCCGATGCCGCCGATCCCGACGAAGTGGATGGGTCCGATCTCGCGCGGCAGTCTCATGAGGTTGTCCCTGTCATTGAGCCTACTGGATGCCTTGCTTCGGCACGGCATGACAAGGGCAATTTTGCCCGCAATCGCCTAGATTCCGGCGACTTTCTCGACCAGATCGGCCAGCCGCTCGGCGGCGTCCAGCCGGCCCACGGTGCGGGCGGCCGCCGCCATCGCGGTCAGCCGCCCGGGTTCGGCGGCCAGCGCAGAGATCTCGGCGGCCAGCCGGTCGGGCGTGAAATCCGTTTGCGGGATCCGGAGCGCACCGCCCACCTGCACCAGCACGCCGGCATTGGCGAACTGATCCTGATCGATCGAGCCGGGCAGCGGTACCAAAATCGACGGCCGGCCGATGGCGCCGAGTTCGGCGACGGTGCCGGCGCCGGAACGCGAGATCACCAGATGGTTCGATGCCAGCCGCGCCGGCAGATCGGTGAAGAACGGCGCCAACTCTGCGTTGATCTTGAGCCGGTCATAGACCGCGCGCACCCGGGCCATGTCCTCTTCGCGGACCTGCTGGGTGAGGATCAGCCGGTTCCACAGCGCCGGCTCCAGCCGCTCGATCGCCGGCGGCACGATGTCCGCCATCACCCGCGCGCCCTGGCTGCCGCCGACCACCAGCAGGCGCAGCGGGCCGGCCGCTTCGGGGGATGAATAGTTCACCGCGGCCGCCACCAGAACGGCCGGACGCATCGGCGTGCCGACCGTGGTGGTCTTGCCCGAAAGCTGCGGATCGAGATCGAGCACACCGGGCAGCGAGGTCGCAATCGCGCTCACGCGGCTCGACAGAAAGCGGTTGGCGCGGCCGAGTACCGCATTGGCGTCGTGGATGATGCCGGGCACGCCGAACAACCGCGCCGCAAGCAGCGGCGGCAGCGTCGGATAGCCGCCGAAACCGACCACGGCTTTGGGCTTCAGTTTGCGCATCAGATTGAGCGACACGACAGTGCCGGCGGCGAGCAGTATAACCGTCCGGGCCAGCGACCATGGCGAGCGGCCGCGCACGGTCTCGCTCGGCACCACGTCGATCGTGTCCTTGGAAAACAGGCCGCTGTAGCGCAGCGCGCGGGAATCGGTGGCGAGGCGGACGCGGTAACCGCGCCGGATCAATTCGACGCCCAGCGCCTCGGCGGGAAACAGATGGCCGCCGGTGCCGCCCGCGGCCAGCAGAATGAGTGGCGAAGTAGTGTCCATGGCTTCAAATAGCCGAACGCGCGGCGTTCGTCATCAAGCGTAGTTGGGCGCGGCCTTGGCGTTGGCGTCGCCGATCGATTCCATCTCGGTGCGCGGCCGGTGCCGGGTCAGCGCCAGCATCATGCCGACGCCGTAAGCCAGCGAGATGATCGACGAGCCGCCATAGGAAATGAACGGCAGCGTCATGCCCTTGGCCGGGATCAGCTGCAAATTGACCGACATGTTGATGGCGGCCTGCACCCCGAACAGGATCGCCAGCCCGGAGGCTGCGAACCGCGAGAACATGTCCTCGGTGGCATAGGCGCGCGTCAGCGTGCGGATCACGACGAAGGCGAATAGCGCCAGCAGCGCGAGGCAAAGGATGATGCCGAATTCCTCCGCCGCTACCGCGAATACGAAATCGGTGTGGCTGTCCGGCAGGCTGCGCTTGGCGATGCCCTCACCGGGGCCGAGCCCGAACCAGCCGCCGTTGGAGAAGGCTTCCATCGCGGTATCGACCTGAAAGGTGTCGCCCGAGGCCGGATTCATGAAGCGCTTGATGCGGCCGGCGACGTGCGGCACGAACAGATAGGCGCCGAACAGCCCCGCGCTTGCGACGCCCGCCAGTCCCAGCACCCAGATCATCCGCATGCCCGCGATGAAGAACAGCGCACCCCACACCATCAGGATCAGCATGGTCTGGCCGAAATCGGGCTCCATCACCAATAGCGCCACCAGCGTCAGCAGCAGCGCCAGCGCCATCGAGGTGGCCGGCATCTCCGGCCGCCGCGCCGATTCCGCAAACAGCCACGCCGCCAGCACCACGAAGGCGGGCTTGGCGGATTCGGAGGCCTGGATGTTGACGCCGATCAGGGTGATCCAGCGCCGCGATCCCTTGACCTCCGGCCCGATCAGCAGCGTCGCCACGATCAGCACGACCGAGACCGTGAACACGATCAGCGCGGCGCGCCGGATCTGCCGCGGCGACAGGAAGGAGACGCCGATCAGCACGATGAAGGATGGCAGCAGAAACAGCACGTGGCGGTTGAAGAAGTGAAAGGGATCGAGCCCGATCCTTGTCGCCACCGGCGGACTGGCCGCCAGCGACAGGATCACGCCGCCCAGTATCAACGCGATGATCGCCGCCAGCAGCAGGCGGTCGACGGTCCACCACCATTCGCTCAAGGGGGTGCGTTCTTCACGGGAGATCATGGGCGTCCCCAAAAGGCAGAGGTAACGCCCATTGGTCGCCCATGATGGTTTCCAAGGGGTTAATGGGATGGGTAACTTTTGAGATGGGGCACATTGTTGCACTACAAAAGGTCGCCATACCCGCGAAGGCGGCAAGCCACGCTTTGCCGGTCGCAGGCCGACGCAATGCTCGCTCCCGACCAAAATATCGAAAACAACCCCATGCAAAGAAGCGGGAGGTCGCCGACAAATGGAGGGATCCGGCCAAATTCATTTAGCGGGTTAGCGGATCTCTATTCCGAGGGCGCGATGGGCCTCTACAGTGTAATGGTTTACAGAGGTGGCTGGCAGGTTGTCGTGATTAAACTGTCGAATCGCGTCGTCTATTGCCTTCTGCTTAAAGGGAATATGGATTGCGCGAACAGTCCGACTGTCAATTCGAGAGGCGAACGCGGGTGGCCACAATGGGCGCAGCTCTGCCGGAGCGGTGATCCATTCGTAGCCAATGTACGCGGCGATTATCGGAATCTTGCAGGCATCGACCGCGTAGCCGATCTCGAACGGAACCCAGTCGGTGTCAAGCCGCGTGGTCGAACCGATGATTAGCACCATGTTCTTCGATTTATTCAGTCGCTCAACGAGGCTGCGTCGCAGCGTTGCTTTGGTGCTCGTGTCCCTGACCCCGGCCACCTTGTCGTGGCTATTTATGAATTCAAACTCGATGTCATCGTGCTCGTGCCACGCCTTGAGCATTCGATAGTACTTAATGTCGGACGCCGTGGGGTCCGTCGTGCCGCCAGCGTGGAATGCGATGTACGTACCGTTGCGATAGGCCACTACCGTTTCCTCCAGTCGCGCCGAATCTCCCGAATGTCGAGCGCCTCGAAGCAATCCTCCGAGACGATGATGCTCACCTCCTTCGGGAGACCTGTCCTTCTGCCGTAGTCCACGAGTGCGAGCACGATCAGCCTGAGCAAGTGCTGCGGTGCGATGTTGACGCTCGACTGCCCGTTGCCGATCAGAGGCAGCGAAAGCGGAGCGCCATTACCGTGATTTCGCACGCTCGTCAGCGCACCCCGCAGCGCGTTCCATAGTGTAGGAACATCCGAGGAAGCTTTTGATGTCTCTGGGTCCGTGTACGACATCGCGACCAGGAATACTTTGTGCGGGCTGCGCGCAAGCACGGCAGTGGTCCCGATATCGTACTTGGTCTTGGGCGCGATAGGTCGCTGGGTCCGAGTGCCTTTGACGCCGGTCAATGCGCTGTCGACTAGACCATCGATTCCATGAAGCTTGTTCTATTGTTCGGGGATTCATCTGACGAGGGAAGCCTTGTAGCCTGACCGGGTTTGATTCGTGGAATGAGGCAAAGGTCATGGCG
>JBAQER010000773.1:0-2342 GCA_049286845.1 Bradyrhizobium sp. | reverse complement strand
CTGATGGAGACATTCGACGGCTGCGCGCTGAAGTCGACCGCCACCCGCCTGGTATTCGCCGACGGCAACCCGCAGGCGCGCATCATGTTCGTCGGCGAGGCTCCCGGACGCGAGGAAGACATCGAGGGCCTGCCGTTCGTCGGCCGTTCCGGCAAATTGCTCGACCGCATGATCGCGGCGATCGGGCTCGACCGCTCCAGCGTCTACATCGCCAACGTCATTCCTTGGCGTCCGCCCGGCAACCGCACGCCGACGCCGCAGGAGACGCAGATCTGCCTGCCCTTCATCCAGCGGCAAATCGAGCTGGTGAACCCGGACATGCTGGTGACGCTCGGCAATCCTTCGACCCAGACCCTGCTGTCGACGCGCGAGGGCATCATGAAAACCCGCGGGCGCTGGTTCGACTACGACACCGGCACGCGGACGATCCGCGCGCTGGCCACGTTCCATCCGGCCTATCTGCTGCGCTCGCCGTCCTACAAGCGCATGGCGTGGCAGGATTTGCGCGCGATCGCGAAAGCGCTGGAGAAGGCACAGTCCTCATCCTGAGGAGCGGCGCCGGAGTTTATCATCGGGCCGCGCTTTGCGCGGACCCGTTGGCCGCGTCTCGAAGGATGAGATATCCGGGCTCTCATGGTTCGAGACGGCGCAAGAGCCCCTCCTCACCATGAGGAATGTAAAACGTCACGGACCCTTCGGCCGCACGATGGCCCAGCCGATCCGCAGCAGCGGCTGCCGTCCGGTCACCAGCCACTCGAACGCCCGCGGCACTTCCGGCACCAGGCCGGGAAAGCGTTGCGCGATGTCGGCGGGCGGCGTGCCTGATGTATCGGATGCGCGCCACACCACCACGCCGCCGGTTTCGTTGAATTTCGCAGGCGTCAGCCACGGCGTCCGTTGCGGCGCGGCATCGAGCAGCAGATGCGGACGCCCGGTATCCAGCGAAATCAGCGCCGCCAGCTGCGGATCGCCAGCCACCGCGCGCAGCCGCTGGTTGGTGCGCCGCTCAAAACTGTCACCGAAAAAATGCGCGATCGCGCGCGCTGGCAGCGACGTCGCCACCTCGGCGCCGCCGGTCCAGGGCAGAAACAGCGTCGTCGCAGTTGCCACGAACGCGGGCGCGAGGACGGCTAGCGCCCAGACCGTGCGCAGGACGCGCTGACGCCGCAGATGAACCAGATCGCCGGTCGCGACGATCACGGCCAGTCCCGACATCATCAGCGCGACGCCGGCCCCGCCCGCGACGCCATCGAGATTGAACAGGCCGGAGATCAGGCTTCCCGCCAGCGCAGGCGCGATGGCGAAGAAATAAACGAAGTTGCGGGCCAGCGGATCGACCGGCGGCCGATAGATGATCGGCGTCTCTTCCGGGTTGCGGTTGAACCAGCCGGAGTTGAGCACCACCAGGACCAGGATGCCGGAAATCGCCAGCAGCAGGCCGCCGAGCAATTTGCCCCAGTGCAACGCCCTGCCGCTGAGATCCGCAACCGCCGGCCATGGAGGCAATGCCAGCACGTCGGCGCGGATCAGCCAGACCAGCCAGGGCAGCGCCAGCACGACGATCACCAACAGCGCGAACAGCGGATCGAACGACATCAGCATGCGCCGTCCGCGGACGGTGGCGAGCGCAAAGCCGGCGATGAGAAGCAACAAGCCGATGGCAGCGGAAGTCGTCAGCAGCAAGAGTCCTGCCTCGATCGACCACGCGAACCACGCGTTGCGCCTGTTCTGGCCGATCAACTGCCAGGAGTGCAGCAGCAGCAATGCCCATAGCGGGCGCGCCAGCACCAGGGGACCGAACTCAGCGCCGGGCGAACTGAACGCCGTGACCGTCAGCGTCAGCAAGATCGCAAGGACCGCGTGTTGTCCGCCGACAATGGCCCGCGCCAGCAGATAGACGCCGAACATATGGTTACCGACGGCGCGGAACGCGATATCGGCGAGCCAGGACGCCAGCGGCGGACCGAGATCCGTGCCGACCTGATATTCCCGACCGAAAGCCAGCATCGTCGCGAGATCGCCGGGCAGGCTGCGATACAACAGCAGCGGCAGGATCAGCCACAACGCCGCCTGCAGCAGCACCACGAGCCACACCACCAGCCGCGGCCGGGCGCGGATCAGTTCGACAATCAGGGAGGTGAAACGCATGAAACGTCCGAAATGCCCGACCAGCCGGCCCCATTCGATCTCGAACGTTTGATAGAGCGCGCAAGGCGCGTAGGCAACTGGCGCTAATGCGAGATCGGCGAGTCGCTTGCGGCCCATGCTTCGAGACGCTCGCTGGGCTCGCTCCTCAGCATGAGGTTTGAGCTGTTTCAGCGGGTTAAGACCTCATCCTGAGG
>JBAQER010000772.1:0-1605 GCA_049286845.1 Bradyrhizobium sp. | reverse complement strand
ACTCGAGGCTCAGCGCCTGGGCGCGCTCGATCAGCTCCTCGGGATCGGAGAGCTCGGCGGGCGTGATCTTGTTCACGACGTCGGCGGCGACGTAGCCGAGCATCCGCTCGGCACCGACGTTGAAGATCTGGATGACGCCCCTGGCGTCGGTGGCGATGCTGGAAAAATTGGCACTGTTGAAAATCGCGCTATGCAGGGCGCCGGCCTTGAGCAAGGCCTCCTCCGCCTGCTTGCGCGCGGTATTGTCGGTACCGATCAGTAGATAGCCGATGATGACCTTTTGCGCGTCGCGCAGCGCCGTCACCGACACCACCGCCGGAAAGCGGCTGCTCTCCTTGCGGAAGTATGTCATCTCGTAGATGTCCTCGATGCCGCGCGAGGCCTTGAACACCAAGGCCTCAAAGCCCGGCGTGATCGGCGTGGAGAGCTCGGCGCTCAACGCCTTGGCACGCGCTATCACTTCCTGCGGATCGGAAATGTCGGCCGGGGTGATTTTGTTCATCACGTCGGCGGCCGCATAGCCCAGCATGCGCTCGGCGCCCACGTTGAAGATCTGGATGACGCCCTTCGCGTCGGTGGCGATACTCGAGAAGTTGGCGCTGTTGAAGATCGCGCTCTGCAGGGCCCCCGCCTTGAGCAGAGCCTCTTCCGCCCGCTTGCGAGCGCTGTTGTCGGTGCCGATCAACAGATAACCGATGATCCCGCCCCGCTCGTCGCGCAGCGCTGTGACCGACACGATGGCGGGAAAGCGGCTGCCGTCCTTGCGGATGTAGGTCAGCTCGTAGATGTCCTCGATCCCACGCGAGGCTTTGAAGACTAATGCCTCAAAGCCCGGAGTGATCGTGGTCGCCAGTTCGAGGCTCAACGCTTCAGCGCGCGCGATCACTTCCTGCGGATCGGAAATGTCGGCCGGAGTGATCTTGTTCATCACGTCGGCGGCCGCGTAGCCCAGCATGCGCTCGGCGCCGACATTGAAGATCTGGATGACGCCCCTCTCGTCGGTGGCGATGCTGGAGAAGTTGGCGCTGTTGAAGATCGCATTCTGCAAGGCTCCCGTTTTTAGGAGAGCTTCTTTGCGTCGATCCTCGGTGACGACATCCGGCGTGCCAGCGCCGTCGGGCTTGGCAGGATTGTGGTTTTGGACGGAGATTTCCCGACTTTCACCGAGCACGCGAACTGGGATCTCTCCCGTCGAAACCCGTGTAGTTGCAGGTGTGCGTTTCAATCGGTCTAGCGTAACACTCCGATACTCTTGCTGACTGTGCAAAAAGGAACGGTTTGGCGGCGATTCGGCGGTGTCCAGGCCGCCGGCCGGAATCCCGAGCGAAGCACCTTTTGAGTGTGGGCGGGTCTGACCACGGTGATTGTTGCAGCTCCGGTGCTTCCCCGGATTGCCGCCCTACACTCAGTGCACCCGAATCCCCATTCACTTCGCTGGTTAGGCGACCACCCGGAAACTGACCCACCGCCGAGGGGACCCCTATAGCGAGTTTGCCGACCGCTTCGAGTAAAATGCCCTGAGATACAGGAGAAGCAGCGTGGCTGACACCGAAACGCTTGGTTTTGCCCTCCCCGTGCTGGCCAATCACAAGGTCAAGGTCAAGG
>JBAQER010000771.1:0-10330 GCA_049286845.1 Bradyrhizobium sp. | reverse complement strand
CCAGGCGATGCCAGCAGGCATCCTCCAGCGCCGTCACCCGGCCGTCGGCCTGCCGGTACATCACCACGTGCTTGCCGCAGATCGTCCGCGGAAACAGGGCGCGCTTGATATCGGCATCCCAGGCGGCGGCGTACCAGGCGTTCATCGGGAAGGGGCGGGTCATTGCGAAATACCTCTGAAGGGACCAGATGCATCCCGACTGTATACAGAATGGCCGATAACTCGCAAATAAAATGTGAAAATAGGCGATAATTCGCCATCGCTGTATACAAATGACGAAAAATGACTGATTCGGCAGGGATTTTCGGCGGCGAAGCCAGGCAAGCCAGCGCAGGACCAATTTTCCCTTGTCATGCCCGGGCTTGATCCGGGCATCCATCACACTTCGAAAATCGCTTTGCGAGAGCGATGGATTGCCGGGTCAAGCCCGGCAATGACGAGCGGGGTTAGTGCCGGAAATGCCTGACGCCGGTGAACACCATGGCGATCCCGGCATCGTCGGCGGCCTTGATGACCTCGTCGTCGCGGATCGACCCGCCGGGCTGAATGACCGCGGTGGCGCCGGCCTCGATCGCGACCAATAGCCCGTCGGCAAACGGAAAGAACGCGTCGGAGGCGACCACGGAGCCCTTGGTCATGGGCTCAGCCAGCTTCGCTTCGGCGGCGGCATCCTGTGCTTTGCGCGCGGCAATACGCGAGGAATCCACCCGGCTCATCTGTCCGGCGCCGATGCCGACAGTGGCAAGATCCTTGGCGTAGATGATGGTGTTGGATTTGACGTGCTTGGCGACGCGGAAGGCGAATTTGAGGTCGCGCAGCTCCGCCTCCGTTGGCGCCCTTTTTGTCACCGTCTTGAGCGTGATGTCATCGACCACGGCGTTGTCGCGGCTCTGTACCAGCAAGCCACCGGCGACGGTCTTCGCGGTCAGGCCCGTCGCGCGCGGATCGGGCAGGCTGCCCGCGAGCAGGAGCCGCAAGTTTCGCCGCTTGGCGATGATCGCAATGGCTTCCTCGGTCGCATCTGGGGCAATGATGACTTCAGTCAAAATTTCGGTGATGACGCGCGCCGTATCGGCATCGAGCGTACGATTGACGGCGATAATCCCGCCATACGGCGATTGGGTGTCGCAGGCGAAGGCCTTGCGATAGGCGCTGATGAGGTCGGCTCCTTCGGCGACGCCGCAGGGATTGGCGTGCTTGACGATGACGCAGGCTGCGGTGCGCGCCGGATCGAATTCGGCGATGCATTCATAAGCCGCGTCGGTGTCGTTGATGTTGTTGTAGGACAGTTCCTTACCCTGCAGCTGCCGCGCCGTGGCGACGCCCGGGCGCTTGTCGGGCGTGCGGTAGAAGGCGGCGGTCTGGTGCGGGTTCTCGCCATAACGCAGCGCCTGGATCAAGCGCCCGCCGAAGGCACGGAAGTCCGGCGCATCGGTCTTGTTCTGGGCGGCAAACCAGTTCGAGATCGCCGCGTCATAGGCGGCGGTGCGGGCATAGGCCTTGGCGGCGAGGCGGCGGCGCAAGGGAAGCCGGGTCGCGCCCTGGTTGGCGGCGAGTTCGTCGAGCACCGCCTGATAGTCCTGCGCCTCGACGACGACCGCAACGTCGTCGTGGTTCTTCGCAGCGGCCCGGATCATCGCGGGCCCGCCGATGTCGATGTTCTCGATGCACTCCTCATAGCCGGCGCCTTTGTCGACGGTCGCCTCGAACGGATAGAGATTGACCACCAGAAGGTCGATCGGCGCAATGCCATGGCTCTTCATCGCCGCGGCATGTTCGGTGTTGTCGCGGATCGCCAGCAGTCCGCCATGCACTTTCGGGTGCAGGGTCTTGACCCGGCCGTCCATCATCTCCGGAAAACCCGTGAGTTCCGAGACGTCCCTGACCTTGAGGCCGGCGGCGGCAATCGCTTTCGCGGTACCGCCGGTCGAGATCAGCTCGATGCCATGGCCTGCCAGCGCGCGGGCGAATTCGATCAGCCCGGCCTTGTCGGAAACGGACAACAGAGCGCGGGTTACGCGGCGCGGATGGTCGGTCATGGGTTCAATCCTGCAAAATAGGCCTGCCCGGTAGCACGGTTTGACGCGGCGTGAAACCGCCGCCGGCTCGGCGCCCTGGAAATTGCGGGGATACTGGCGTGCAGCTTCCGGAAGCCTTTGATTCAGGCGGCCTTCGCCTTGATGGTCGGGATGTGACTTACATCCTCGGTTTGCTCCGCATGCCAGGTGTCGTAAGCGCTCTGCATCCGGGTCCAAATTCCCGCGCCGTCGCCAAAGAGCTTGCCGAGCCGAACTCCGATAGCGGGGGATACAGGCTTTCGTTCCTGCAGAATGTCATAAAGATGCTGGCGCGAAATCCCGAGCAAGCCGGCGATTTCAGCCTTGGCCCGGCCGGTGGCCGGAATAATGTCATCGCGAAGCAGCGCGCCGGGATGAGTGGGGCAGCGATTCTTGCCGCGCTTTGCCGCATAGACCATATTCGCTCCTCTAATGGTACTGTTCGAAATCGACACGGCAGGCTTCGCCATCTTCGAATTCGAACGTGATGCACCACGGCCCATTGACGTGGACCGAATAGCGCTTCGGATCGAACCCCTGCAAAGGATGAAAGTCGAAGCCCGGGACGTTCATTTCCTCAGCTCGGACGGCCACGTCGAGACGATCGAGCCTCGCAAAAATGCGTTTGTGCATTTTCGCATCGATCTTCGAACTCTTGCCCTTGGCCCACAATTCCGAAAGGGCCTTGCTTTTGAAGGTTCGGATCACAGGGCTCAACGTAAGCAAATAGCTTACGCTTGTCAAACAGGGAACCTTGGTCGCTTGCTCCGAACGACGTCTTACAGCGGCAATTCCGGCTCGCGGCGGGCGCTGCGCCTTGCTGCCGTGGTCGAGGCCGAAGTCGTCGAGCGCACAAAGCTCCAGCGGATCGAGGAGGCGTGCCGCGAATCCTGCCGGATCACGATCTGGGCGGTGCGGCGGGGGCCGTCATTGCCGGCCAGGAACACGCTGTCCTCGAGCTCGACCTTGTCGTCGAGCGCCTCGAAGGTCCAGACGTCGCGGTTCGGCAGCACCAGCATCACGCCGCGGGCATCGGAAAGGCGGCTCGCCTTCACCGCGGGGTGCAGATGAAATCGCAGCGCGTAGTCGGTTCCGTTGCCCTTGATCCGCCCCCCCGGCGCCGGCGCCACGGTGTCCTCGCCGTCGAGCCTGGAGCCGTCATGCGCGGCCATCAGCACCCGGTGATGCACCACGCCGAACCGGGCGAGGTAGCCGTCATGCGACGTGGTCAGCAGCACGCCGCCGGCGACTGCCTCGCGATAGCTTTCGACGTTGACCGGGCCGCTCACCACAGGCGAGCCCTGCAGCAGCCGCTTCATCGCCGATAGTTCGACGAACTGGCATGATGACGTGTCGCGGTAGGTCAAAGTGGAATGCGCCGGGGTGCTGCGCGCAAATGCGCGCCAGTTGTCGCGGCCGGTGGTGGGCATGCCGCAATTGATGACGATCCGGCTGGGACCGGAGGACAATTCGAACGAGAGGCACCCGGCATGGGCGTCGTGGCTGACGCTCGGCGGCGGCGGCGCGCCGGTGTCCATGATGACCGTCATCGCGCCGGCATCGAGGCGCTGAAAGCCGGTATGCGGCATGTTCGCCATCGGCGCGCCGTGGGTGTCGTCATAGGCGAGCAGCGTCGCCAGCAGATCGGACGGCGCGCTGCTCATGCCGTTGAAAAGCGCAAAACTGCCGTCGCCGTGCCGGAAGAAGCGCAGCATCGGCATCATGCGGTCGATGGCGTTCAAGAGCGCCGGCGGCGGCGCGATGTTGCGCGCGGCGAAGGTTTGCCGCAGCGGCAGCAGGTCGATCAACAGTTCGATCAGCGCGCCGGGATTACGCGAGATGTGCCCGCCGTCCGGAAGGATCTGCCGCTGCAACTCGTCGGAAAGCTTGCGCGTCGCGGCGCGGATGTGGCGCGCCTGGTTGGCGAGGCAGAGCGAGGCGTAGCACAGCGCAATCAGCACCTGCAGTCGCGGCACGCCGTCGGCGATGTCGAGCATCGTGTAACGCAAATAGCGGATTTCGCGTGTCAGGCCGCGCAGATAGCGCCGGTAGAATTTGCCGTCGGTGTCGCCGAGTACCAATGGCGCCTGCGACAACAGCGAGATGACGCGGCGCGCCAGCACGTCGGCGCGGCGCCCGATCGGGCGCTTCTGCGCCGGATTTGAAATCCAGTCGTCGACCAGCGAGCGCGCATTGGCGCGGGTCAGCGCGGTGTCGGCGGCGCGCAAATGCCGCAACCACCCAAAGCCGAGCAGCGCCACCTCCCAGTCTTCCGACGGCGGCTCGAGATCGAAGATCGAGCGGCCGTGGCAGGTGACGATCTTGCCGGCGAACACAAAGCGGCCGGCATAGATCTCGGCGGCGCGGGTGGCGTCGGCGGTGCGTAGATCGTGCGGGGCGATGATCAGGCGATCGGTGCGGCCCGGCCACAGCCGCGACAGCGCCACCGAGCCCCCGCTCGCACGCGCCATCAGGTTCCGCGCGAAGCGGCCCATGATCAGCGTCGAGATACGTCTGCGTTGAGCGACCGACACGCCTTGCCTTGATTGGGAGAATTCGATGCGAATCCTTTTAATCCGGAAACGCGGCCAAGACACCCTCTTGAAAACGGACGAATCAGCGAGGGGGTGCCGTAATCCGGTTTAAAATCAGGATTTAATCAGCCGGGCGGCGTAAAAGCCATCGAGACCACCCAGGCGGGGGTCTTCGTGCGGCAGATGGCAGGGCAGGGTGCGCAAATCGCCGTCCGGGGTCAGGACTTCGCTGAGGCCCGCGACCTCGCCGGCGCCGATCGGGGCGCGGCGCATGCTCGGTTCATTGGCCAGAAGGGTTGAAATGGCCTGCTCGCCTTCTTCCGGTTCAAGTGAACAGGTGCAGTAGACCAGCGTCCCGCCCGGCCTGAGCAGCGCGGTGGCCCTTTGCAGCAGCCGTTTCTGCACCGCCATCAGCGCGCCGATATCGGCCTCCTGCCGCAGCCAGGCCACATCCGGGTGGCGCCGGATGGTACCGGTTGAGGCGCAGGGGGCGTCGACCAGGATACCGTCGAAGCCACCCCTGTTGTTTCCGCCCTGCCACTCGGCGGCGTCGGCCACCACCGTTTCCGCCTCCAGCGCCAGCCGGGCGAGATTTTCGCGCAGCCGCGCCATGCGGCCGGGCGAACGGTCGACCGCGGTGACGCGTGCGCCGGCCTGGATCAGTTGCGCGGTCTTGCCGCCGGGGGCGGCGCAGAGATCGGCGATGGTCTTGCCGGCGATGTCGCCGAACAGGCGCGCCGGCAAGGCGGCGGCGGCGTCCTGCACCCACCACTGGCCTTCGGCGAAGCCCGGCAGCATCTTCACCGAGCCCTGCAGCAACGTGCGCACGGTCCCCGTCGGCAGCGTTTCGCCGTGCAGGCGCGTCGCCCACTGCGCGGGATCGGACTTCACGGTAATGTCGAGCGACGGTTCGTGGCTGAGCGCCACCGCCATCTCGCGCGCGGTGGCTTCCCCGTAATGCGCGATCCAGCGCGCCAGCAGCCACTCGGGAATATCGAGCGTCTGCGACTTGACCTCGTCGATCAGCGGCTGTCCCTCGCGCGCGCAGCGGCGCAACACCGCGTTGACGAGCCCGGCATATTTGGCGGCGCGCCGGTCCGACTGCACCAGCCGCACCGACAGGTCGACCGCGGCGTGATCGGGAACGTCCATCCAGAGAATCTGCGCGGCGCCGATCAGGAGCGCGCTCTGCGCGCGGGGGGCGTCGGTCGGAATGCCGCGATCGAGCAGCCGCGACAGCACATGGCCGAGCGTGCCGAGCCGCCGCAGGATCGTCGCCACCAGCCGCCGCATCAGGGCGCGGTCGCGATCGGGCAGCGTCTTCAGTCCCGGATGGGCGCCGGCGCCATCGAGCTGGTCATCGAGCGTCCGCCGCTTGTGCAGGACGCCGTCGAGAATATCCGCCGCGATCCGCCGCGCCGCTAGACCGGGCACCTCGGACGGCATTGCGAATCGTTGAGCAGGCATGGAGCGGAAACATCTCGGGAAAAGGGGTGAAGGATCGGCGCGGTTTGGCCATGCCGCCGAATGGACGGCACCTCTGACACGCGAATAAGCCAAATATAAGAATCGCCTTGATGATTTCACAGTTCGGGCGCGATCTTTATTCCTGAGCCTTGAACCGAGGGGGATTGATCCGATGGCTGGAAGCGCTGACACGACGGACGAGCCCTCGCCGTCTGCAACGACCGCCGCCGTCCCCGAACCCAGGCAACTCACGCCGGCGGCCCAGCGCGCGCTCGCCGAGGCCGAAGCGCGCCGGCTGGCCGCCGAGGCCAATGCCCGGCCTGCCGCAAAGGAATTGCAGGGACCGAAAGGTCCCGAGCCCACGCGCTATGGCGACTGGGAGAACAAGGGCATCGCCTCCGACTTCTGATCGGGAGTTTTTGAGTCCGGTCATGGCCCTTGCCGAGTTGGAGCGACTCACCCTAGTTTGGGAATAATGTCCCCAACTAACAGAATAAATACTTATCAGGGCAGGCCTCGTTATCGGGGCAGGCGACCTCTTCAGAAAAGTTCCTGGCGCCGCCGGTTTTCGGCTGTCCTGCCCTGGCTATTCGTTCTGGGCGTGGTGGCGGGCACGCTGCTGCCGGTGCGGCAATGGGCGCATTGGCCGGCTTCGGTCTCCTCGCAGTCACCGGCCGACAGCCAGGCGGCGCGGTACAGCGAAATGATCTGGAAGAATGCCGGAAATCCGAGCGTCCGCCACCCGGTCGATGTGATCCGGACCATCGATGGCGACACCTTCGAGGCGCGGGTGCATCTGCGGCCGGGTCTCGATCTGACGACGCGGGTTCGTTTGCGCGGCATCGATGCGCCGGAGCTGAAGGCGTCCTGTCCGCAGGAATTGCAGATGGCGGAAGCCGCCGGAGAAGCCTTGCGCAGCCTGCTCGGAGAGGGCGAGGTCACGATCTACAATATCGGCCCCGACAAATATAACGGGCGCGTCGTCGCCGATATCGCGACGCGCCGCACCGACAACGTCTCGGCGGCGCTGGTCGCCAAGGGTTTCGTGCGCAGTTATGGCGGCGGCCGCCGCATCGGCTGGTGCGCGGGATAAGCCTTCAAACGAAAGAGCCGCACAGCAGCGCGGCTATACCTTACGTCGTCATTCCGGGGCGCGAGTGAAACGAGCGAGCCCGGAATCTCGAGATTCCCCGATGTGCAATCGCACATCTGAGGTCTGGTCCTTCGGACCATCCCGGAATGACGAAGGTTGGGATCAGCGAGTCACGACGACGGTCGTGCCGACGGAGACGCGCTGAAAGAGGTCGGTGATATCGGCGTTCAGCATGCGGATGCAGCCATAGGAGACGAAGCCGCCGACCGAGCCCGGCACGTTGGTGCCGTGGATCGCATATTCGCCGCCGGCCAGCGTCATCGCGGCGACGCCCATCGGATTGCGCGGCGAGCCGCCGGGGATCACGCTCGGCATCGATGGCTTGTCGCGCCTGACTTCGGCGGGCGGCGACCAGGCCGGATTGGTGTACTTGCCGTCGATCCGGGTGGTGCCGGCCCACTGCTTGCCGGCGCGGCCGACGCCGACGGGATAGCGAACCGCGCGACCCTGATCGACCACGAGATAGAGACGGCGCTCATGGGTCTTCACCACGATCGTTCCCGGCGAATAATCGCCGCGAAAACCGACGATATCCGGCCGCGCCTCGGCCGCGGTCGACAACAGGGTCCCCACCCCGATGGTGGCCGCCAGCGCCACCGCAATCCTCAACGACATCAATCTCTCCACTTTGGCTCGGCACCTCTTGCGGGGCTGTCAAATCTTCTAAATCCCGTCCAAAACGCCGGTATGCCCACGCATTTTTAACCGCGTGCCTTAACCAAGCCGTTTCCGCGCCGGGCCTGGGGCTCGTTCAATGAGGGGGAACAAAGAAAATGTTGCAAACAAAGTAAATGACTTGAAAACAACACTCGCCGGGAAACGGCCGGCGAGCGCCGGTCGGCTCCTGGCGATTGCGTGAGGTTTTCCCGGCACCCGAGCCAGCGGGTCGCGCGAATGCGCGATCGCAGGCTCCGAGCCGCAAACAGAAAGCTGGATTGCATCGTCGCCGGCGCTCCTCGCGATGACGAGGAGCGATGCAAGACTGCGCCCCTACGGCGAGGCGTCCTTCTTGTTCTGGCGGTGCGCGACGAGGTCGTCGACCACGGCGGGATCGGCCAGCGTCGAGGTGTCGCCGAGGCTCGAGGCTTCATCCTCCGCGATCTTGCGCAGGATGCGGCGCATGATCTTGCCGGAGCGGGTTTTCGGCAGGCCGGGCGCGAACTGGATCAAATCGGGCGAAGCGATCGGGCCGATGTCCTTGCGCACCCACGCCACCAGTTCCTTGCGCAGCGCCTCGGACGGCTCGGTGCCGGTCATCAGCGTCACATAGGCGTAGATGCCCTGGCCCTTGATGTCGTGGGGATAGCCGACCACGGCCGCTTCCGAGACCAGTGCGTGCGCCACCAGCGAGCTCTCGACTTCGGCGGTGCCCATGCGATGGCCGGAGACGTTGATCACGTCATCGACGCGGCCGGTGATCCAGTAGAAGCCGTCGGCGTCGCGGCGGCAGCCGTCGCCGGTAAAATATTTGCCCTTGTAGGTGGAGAAGTAGGTCTGCTCGAAGCGGGCGTGGTCGCCATAGACGGTGCGCATCTGCCCCGGCCAGGATTTGGCAATGCACAGATTGCCCGTGCATTCGCCTTCCAGCACCTTGCCGTCGGCGTCGACGATCTCGGGCACCACGCCGAAGAACGGCCGGGTCGCCGAACCCGGCTTGAGCCTGGTCGCGCCGGGCAGCGGCGTGATCAGGATGCCGCCGGTTTCGGTCTGCCACCAGGTATCGACGATCGGGCAGCGCTCCTCGCCGACGACCCGATAATACCATTCCCAAGCTTCGGGGTTGATCGGCTCGCCGACGCTGCCGAGCAATCGAAGCGACTTGCGCGAGGTCTTCTTGACCGGTGCATCGCCGCCCTGCATCAGCGCGCGGATCGCGGTCGGCGCGGTGTAGAAGATGTTGACCTTGTGCTTGTCGATGACGTTCCAGAACCGCGAATTGTCGGGATAGTTCGGCACGCCTTCGAACATCAGCGTGGTCGCGCCATTCGCCAGCGGTCCATACACGATGTAGCTGTGGCCGGTGACCCAGCCGACGTCGGCGGTGCACCAGAAGATGTCGCCGTCGTGATAGTCGAACACGTATTGATGCGTCATCGACGCGAACACCAGATAGCCGGCCGTGGTGTGCAGCACGCCCTTGGGCTGGCCGGTAGAGCCCGACGTATAGAGGATGAACAGCGGATCCTCGGCGTGCATCGGCTCGCACGGACATTCCGTCGTCACCATCTCGGCGGCCTCGTGGTGCCAGAAATCGCGCGAGGGGTTCATGTTGACGGCCGCGCCGGTGTGCTTGACCACGACGACCCAATCGACATCGCCGGCCTTGGCGATCGCGGCATCGACGTTGGCCTTCAGCGGCACCTTCTTGCCGCCGCGCAGTCCCTCGTCGGCAGTGATGATGATCTTGGATTGGCAGTCGGTGATGCGCTGGGCGAGGCTGTCGGGCGAAAAGCCGGCGAACACCACCGAATGAATCGCGCCGATCCGCGCGCAGGCCAGCATCGCGTAGGCTGCTTCCGGGATCATCGGAAGGTAGATCGTGACGCGGTCGCCTTTGCCGACGTTGCGGGTGCGCAGGATGTTGGCCATCTTGCAGACTTCGTCATGCAACTGCCGATAGGTGATGTGCTTCGACTGCGAGGGATCGTCGCCCTCCCAGATGATGGCGGTCTGGTCGCCGCGTTTTTCGAGATGGCGGTCGATACAGTTCCAGGCGACGTTGAGGACGCCGTCCTCGAACCATTTGATGGAAATGTTGCCGGGGGCAAAGGACGTGTTCTCGACCTTGTGGAAGGGCTTGATCCAGCCGATGCGCTTGGCCTGTTCGCCCCAGAAGCCATTGGGATCGCTGACGGAGCGCGCATACATTTCGCGGTACTTGGCGTCGTCGACCCACGCGCGCCTGGCCCATTCCGCGGATACGTCGTAAATCTTCTCGGACATGTTCACCCCTCCACCCATGCGGCCAGCCGACGCGCGACTAGAAGCCGTCTCGTTGTTACGCCGATTATGCGTCGGGCCTACCGGGACCGACAAGCGGAAGAAATAGGACCTTAGGTGGGTTCGTTGCCATTCGCGGGACCAATCCCCGGCCAGGCGAGGGTCCCGGCCGGGTCCGC
>JBAQER010000770.1:0-8216 GCA_049286845.1 Bradyrhizobium sp. | reverse complement strand
CGCGCTGTCGCAGATGGACGTGCCGACGCGCTCATCCTACGTGATGGCCGTGGTGACCCCGGCCGAACGCACCGCGGCCGCCAGCGTCACCGCGGTGCCGCGCAGCCTCGCCTCCTCGATCAGTCCCGCCATCGCCGGCTTCATGCTGGCCGGCCCGTTTTCCGGCCTGCCGCTGGTGGTGTGCGGATGCCTGAAGATTGGCTACGATCTGGCCTTGCTGCGGATGTTCCGGCACACCAAGCCGCCGGAGGAGGTTTCGCGATCGGTTTGAAGGCTTTGGAAGGCTTCAAGCGCTTACCACCGTTGCCCGTTTCGTTCGTTTTTCGTACACCGCCCCCATGAGCCCGCCTCTCCTCACCCCCGGCGCCGCCGACGTGCTGCTGTTCGATCTCGGCCGCGTCGTGCTCGATATCGATTTCAACAAGGCGCTCACCTGCTGGGCCGGTCATGCCGGCTGCGCGCCTGCCGAGATCGCCGCGCGCTTTGTCCGCGAGGAATCCTACCGGCATCATGAGGTCGGCAAGATCGACGATGCCGCGTATTTTGAAAGCCTGCGCCAATCGCTCGGCATCAGGCTTTCCGACGGGCAACTGCTGGAAGGATGGAATGCGATTTTCGTCGGCGAAATGCCTGGCATCGCCGCGCTGCTGGCCCGCGCCGCAAAGCGTCTGCCGCTCTATGCCTTCTCCAACACCAACAACGCCCATGTCGAATATTTCCCGATCGCTTATGCCGACCTGCTCGGCCATTTCCGGGAAATGTTTCTGTCGTCCGCGATCGGGCTGCGGAAACCCGACGCTGACGCCTATGATCATGTGGTGAAGGCGATCGGCGTGCCGGCGTCGCGCATCGTGTTCTTCGACGACCTAGCCGATACTATCGAGGGCGCGCGGGCGCGGGGGCTGATCGGCGATCACGTGAGGTCGACCGATGACGTGGCGAAGGCGCTGGCGGATCTCGGGATTTAAGCTATGAGATCGTCATTGCGCAGATCGAGGCGAGGAAGCATCCTCTTCTCCGTCATTCCGGGATGGTGCGTTAGCACCAGACCCGGAATCTCGAGATTCCGGGTTCGATGCTTCGCACCGCCCCGGAATGACGAGCTAAGCCTCTCGGGAGTTTCACCGTGGCACTGATGATGCCCGTCGCCGACGCCCTCGCTGCGGTTCTTGCCGGCGTCGAGCCGCTGCCGGAGGAAATGGTCGCGCTGGATGCGGCCTACCACCGCGTGCTCGCGCGCGACGCCGCGGCGTTGCGGACCCAGCCGCCGCAGGCGATGTCGGCAATGGACGGCTATGCGGTGCGCTCGGCCGACGCCGCCCAGGTGGCGGCGCGGCTCAAGGTGATCGGCGAGGTCGCGGCCGGCCGCCCGTTCGAAAAGACGGTCGGCGCGGGCGAGGCGGTGCGGATTTTTACCGGCGGCGTGATCCCCGCAGGCGCCGACGCCGTCATCATCCAGGAAGATACCGTCGTCGAGGACGGCGGCATCACGATCACGGAAGCCGCGCGGCCCGGGCGGCATATCCGCCCGGCCGGCATCGACTTTCGCGAAGGCGACGTGCTGTTGCCGCGCGGGACCCGCCTCACCGACCGCGACCTCTCGCTGGCCGCGGGCATGAACCACCCGGAGCTGGCCGTGCACCGTCGGCCGAAGGTGGCGATGCTCGCCACCGGCGACGAGCTCGTGATGCCGGGCTCGATCCCCGGCCCCGGGCAGATCGTCTATTCCAACGGCTACGCGCTGCGGGCGCTGGCCAGGGGTGCAGGCGCCGAGACCATCGATCTTGGCATCGCCGCCGACACCGTCGAGGCCACGACGAGCGGCATCCGCCGCGCCCGCGACACCGGCGCCGACATCCTCGTCACCATGGGCGGCGCGTCGGTCGGCGACCACGACCTCGTCAAGCGGTCGCTGGAGGCCGAGGGCGTCGCCATGGCGTTCTGGCGGATCGCGATGCGGCCGGGCAAGCCGATGATGCACGGGCGGCTCGGCGCGATGCGGGTGATCGGCCTGCCCGGCAATCCCGTATCGTCCTATGTCTGCGGCTTCCTGTTCCTGGCGCCGTTGATTCGCGCGCTGTCCGGCCGGTCGGCCATCCACCACGTCAGCGAGACGGCTTTGCTTGGGTCCGACGTTGCCGCCAACGACATGCGCGAAGACTATCTTCGCGCGCGCCTCGAGCGGCGCGCCGATGGCGTCCTGATCGCCACTCTGGTCAACCATCAGGACAGCTCGTTGCTAAGAAATCTCGCTGCGGCACGGGCGCTTGTGATGCGCCGCCCGTATGCGCCGGCCGCTGCCGCCGGCACGCCGTGCGAGATCCTGCGGCTTCCGGACTGACCCCAAAAACCACCTGTCCCAACAAATCCTGCTGCGTTGACGATAAATTAAGTGGTTGCGGAACACATATGGAACATATAGTGTCCGTTCATGATTTGTTTCGAGTATTGGTGCCAACAAATCGGAGTTCTGGAGTCTTTGATTCCCTGAACGCCTCGATTCCCTGAACACCACTCGGAATCGAACGACACTGTCAAACTGGGGATTGGTCGAGATGCTCACGCGCAAACAATATGAACTCCTGCGATTCATCAGCGAACGCCTGAAGGAATCCGGCGTTCCGCCCTCCTTCGACGAGATGAAGGACGCGCTGGATTTGCGCTCGAAGTCCGGAATCCACCGTCTCATCACCGCGTTGGAAGAGCGCGGCTTCATTCGTCGCCTGCCCAATCGCGCCCGCGCGATCGAGGTCATCAAGCTGCCCGAGATTTCAGGCGCCGGCGCCGGCAACGGCCGCCGTGGTTTCACGCCCAGCGTTATCGAAGGCACGCTCGGCAAGGTGCGTTCCAGTGCCGGTTCCGAGAGTGACGGCGAGCGTCCGGTTGCGGTTCCCGTCATGGGCCGCATCGCCGCCGGCACGCCGATCGAGGCGCTGCAGACCCGCAGTCACACCATCAGCGTGCCGCCGGACATGCTCGGCTCCGGCGAGCATTACGCGCTCGAGGTGCGCGGCGATTCCATGGTGGACGCCGGCATTCTCGACGGCGACATGGCGCTGATCCAGCGCAACGACAGTGCCGACACCGGCGACATCGTGGTGGCGCTGATCGACGAGGAGGAAGCAACCCTGAAGCGCTTCCGCCGCCGCGGCGCGTCGATCGCGCTGGAGCCGGCCAACACCTCCTACGAGGTCCGCATCCTGCCGCCGAACCGGGTCAGGATTCAGGGCAAGCTGATCGGGCTGTACCGGAAGTACTGATCCGCGCCCCGGATCGGTCGTTCCAATCAAGGATGCCGCGGCAGATGGCGGCCGCGATGGCTTTGTCTGTCGCGCGCAGCCGCAGCAATCTCGGCCAAATCCTCAAACGCATTTGTGATCGAGCTCGTCGTCGAGAGCCGTAGAATTGCCCACAATCGGGCATATGCTGATTGGTGTCCACTCTGATAGAGGCCTGCGCCTCTCAAGGGGCGCGGGTTGGCTATCTCGAATGAGGAGCGATCCGATGTGTGACTATAGTCTGCACGCCGTAGCGTCACGCCCCGCCAAAATCGGAGAGACGCTGATGACGACGACATTCCGCGGCACCTCAACGCGCGGCTTCGCCTCGGAAGCCCAGCCCGAGGTGGCGGTCTGCATCCTTCCCGGAACCGAACTGGCGTTTGCTGACAACGTCAAATACGACAACGGATGGATCTGGACCAAAGCCCTCAATTTCCGGGTTGGAAAATTCGGCGCGGTCGAGCCGAACGTTCCGCAGCGCCACCATGACGCGATCGAATTTCCGGATGGAAGCAGTGTGCTGGTGACACAGCTCTGCGAAGGTCAGCGCGCGACCGTGCTGCAATTGCCCGTGGCGCAGCAGGCGACGGCGCATGAGCGACCGGCAGCCGCGACGCCAACGGCGGAGGCGATCTCCGCCGGTTGAATGGCCATGTAGATATCCCTGCCGGTCCAGGCCGGCAGGGACCGCTCGCGAAGGGGACGCAGTTGGCGGTCCGCAAGGTTACATGGCAAAAAGTCGGGCGGGTGACCGAACCCGGCCGGTACATGTTCACGTTCGGCTGGCTCACCGTTGCGGCGGAGGATCTCGCCATCTGGGAGCAGTTCCCGGATGCGGCGTTCACGCTCGTCAAAATGGCGACCACCGACGACGTCGACGAATTTCATCTCGGCGCCTTCGAACTGCCGGAAAATCCGCAACCCAGTGGTGAAAGCTGACTTGGCAAGTGACATTGGAGTGACATTGGTAAGTAACCTCGCGATTGACTGGCCTCGCCGCCTCAGTCGTCCGCCTGCAGGTCGGCTTCCGACGGCGTCGCGTCCGCCGGTTTCGCGATGGCCGCGCGTACCAGGCTGGTCCCGTCTGCCGTATCGCCCGCCACCGCCGGCGACCATGGCCGATCGACGCCTTTTGGCCTGACCGCATCGACTTTAAATCCGTCGCGGCTGCGCCGCAGCGCCAGCGCGCCCTGCCTGCGCAGGCGATCCTGGTCGACCACGAGCGCGCCGCAGTCCCGCGGCGAGGCCTGCCGCCCCGTCACCAGCAGCGCCGCGCGCTCGCAATCGTCCGCCAGCGCCTCGGGCCGCAGCGCCAGCGCGACCAGACCGCCATCGGCCATCTGCGCCACGCAGCCGGC
Organism: Bradyrhizobium sp.; assembly: GCA_049286845.1. GTDB lineage: Bacteria > Pseudomonadota > Alphaproteobacteria > Rhizobiales > Xanthobacteraceae > Bradyrhizobium. Next base: position 3,577 of record JBAQER010000770.1, on the reverse strand, counting down.
CTGGTCGCATGACACGCCTTCGGCGAGCGAGGAATCCGCAAGGACGCGGCCGTCGGCGTCGGCCGCCAGCCATTCCCGCAGCAGGAAGGCCTCCTTGGCGCTTCGGATCAGATGCAGGCGTCCGTCCCTGCCGCGGACGCCGATATTGTGGCCGTCGGCGGAAATCAGGATATCCGGCTGCGGCCGGACCAGCGCCCATGCCACCGCCAGCACCACCAGGGTTGCGCCTGCCCAGCGCAGCGGCGTGCGCAACAACCCCATCAGGATGATGCCTAGGCTTGCCGCGATCAGCGGTCCGGTCCCGAACGCCGCGATGCGGCCGATCGCGCCCGGGAGTGCGGCGACCCATTGCGCCACCGCGATCATCCAGTCGATGCCCCAGCCCATCACCTGCCAGAACACGCCGTCGAAACCGAAGGGCATCGCGACCATGCCGAGCAGACCCGCCGGCATCACCACCGCCGACACCACCGGCATCGCCGCGAGATTGGCCAGCACGCCATAGGGCGTCACCCGGTGAAAGTGAAAGGCGGCATAGGGCATGGTGGCGAGCCCCGCCACCAACGAGGCCAGCGCCAGCATCGCGACCTCCCGTCCGCCCCACAGCGCCGCCCGCGCGGTGGCCGAATTGTCTGGCGCGGCCAACAAAGCGGGCATGCCGATCTGCACCAGCGCCACCAGCCCGAGCGTCGCCGCGAACGACATCTGGAAGCTCGGATGCACCAGCGCTTCCGGCGCGATCGTAAGCACGATCATCGCCGCCACCGCCAGGGTGCGGAACGTCACGGCGCGGCGGTCGGCCATGATGGCGATCAGCACCACTGCCGTCATGAAGAACGAGCGCTGGGTGGCGACCTCGGCGCCGGACAATAGCAGATAGAACGCCGCGGCAGCGAGCGCCGCGGCCGCCGACCATTTCTTGATCGGAAAGCCGACGGTGAGTTGCGGGATCAGCGCCAGCAGCGCGCGCACCGCGAAGAACACCACGCCGGCGACCACAGCCATGTGATAGCCGGAAATCGACAGCACGTGGCCTAATCCCGAGACGAACATCGCATCGTTGACCGGCGGCGAGATGGCGTCGCGGCGTCCGGTCAGAAGCGCGGTCGCGATTGCACGGCGGTCGGCCTCCAGCGCGGTGCGGATCCGGGCGTCGATCGCATCGCGCAGGCCCTGCATGACGGCGGCGTAGCGCAGCGCCAAGCCGCCGCCATCGGGCGGCTCTGCGGACTTGATCGCGCCCATCACAAAACCGGAGGCGCCGATGCCGGCGAAGTACATGTCGCGGCCGAAATCGTAGGAACCCGGCCGCAACGGCGCAAGCGGCGGCTGCAGCCGGGCCTTCAATTCGACAAAGCTGCCGACCGCAGGCGCAGTGCCCTTGCGCACCGACAGCCGCACGCGCTGCAGTGTTGTGGCGCCGCGCGGGCTCTCCATCCTGGTCACGCGCAGCACGAAACGGTCGGTGCGTTCGCGGATGTCGCGGGTCTCGACGAAGCCGGACAGCGACACCGAATACATCGGCCTCGCCAATACGCCATGAGCGACCCGCGCGGTTTTCCAGGTCGCGACCGCAAACCCGGCGGCGACGGCGGCGATCATCACGGCGACGGGAAATAGCTTCTGCCGCCGCAGCAAGAACGCCGCGAGGCAGAGTCCGATGGCCGCGGCCGCGGCGGCGAACAGAACCGGCTCACGGACAGCGGCAAAATAGAAGGCAATCCCGGTGCCGAAGGCGACGGGCACCCACGGCAGCAAGCGGCCGGCGCCGGCTTCGGCGGCGAGCCACGCCCGCAGTTTCCCGACCAGGGCCGGCCATGCATCGAGGCCCGATGGCGCAAGGCCGCCGGCCTGCGCCGCCCCGCGCGGCGGCCAGGTGCCGGCAAATCCCTGCGTCCGGCCTGGAGCCCTGCCCCGCTCTGCCATCCACGCACCCAACGACGCTACCTGGAGGGGGATGCTATCTTAGGGCGACGTGCGGCGGGTAGCGGAACGGAAGCAGAATATCGGGGTAAGGTTTCCGGCATTGCGCACCCGTGATCCGGTGATAGCGCCTCGTGCCTCCTTTCTCATACGAGCAACCTACGATAGGTTCGTTTGAGGGAGATCGCCTAATGAATGAGAAACCGATCGCATCGGAAGCAAGTGAATTTCGATGGTTACACCTGAGCGACCTTCATGTTGGCCTAACCGGTCAAGGTTGGCTTTGGCCTACTCTGAAGCATGCCCTCCGCGATGACTTGGTGAAAATGCATGCCAAGATCGGAGCTTGGGACACCGTTATTTTTTCGGGCGACCTAACACAGCGAGGGGCTCGCGAGGAGTTTGATAAACTCGATGAAATTCTCTCCGAACTGTGGGACCAATTCAAAGGCCTAGGGTTTTCGCCAAACCTACTCGTCATTCCCGGCAACCACGACATTGTCCGACCAAACGAACTTAGTCCAGAGCTTCGCGTCCTCAAAAGATGGTGGGACGAACCGGACATTCATGACGGCTTCTTTGCCTCTCCTTCCAGCCAATACCGACAAGCCGTAGGAGAAATTCTCGGCGAGTATCAAGCTTGGCAACGCCGCAGAGTGAGTGGCGAAATCAAGTTTGTCGAAGCAAAAGCCGGTCTATTGCCGGGTGACCAATCCGCGGTAATCGAGAAAGAAGCCCTTCGGATAGGCCTTATCGGCTTGAACTCTACGTGGCTTCAAATTGATGGTGCAGATTATAAGGGAAAACTTCACGTTGATGCAAGGCAGCTACAATCTGTTACGGGCGACGATCCTGTCGTCTGGTGTAAGGCAAATACGTTCAACTTGCTTATTACACACCACCCTGTGGATTGGCTGCACGTCGACAGCCGCGGGTATTGGCGCAGCGACATCAATCCCCCTGGGCGGTTCGACGCACATCTTTATGGCCACATGCACGAGCCGATAACGCACTCCACCTCGACATCTGGCTCCTTAGTTAGAAATTCGATTCAGGCAGCATCTCTTTTTGGCCTGACGGTCGTTCAGCGAAAACTTGACCGAATCCACGGTTACTCCGCTGGCAGGCTAACCAACGAACCTTACCAACAAGAAATGAGGGTTTGGCCACGTCGATTGCAGGATAAGTCGAGTGGAGAGCGCACGCTTGGCCCCGACACAACATTTGTTTTGGATGAAGGCAAAAACAATTCGTATTCGATGTTTTGCAGATCGAAAGCAAAAGAAGACAATCTTGCGCAGCTAGACGAAATCGTTAATCAAACCTCTACCTCGCTAGCGGTGTTCCCCAGCATTAACGCAGCAGACGAAACGCTTCGAAAAGTCAGATACCACATTCCACTTTCACCAGCCCACCAGAACGTTCGGACGGTAGAGCAAAGGCAGTGTCTAGAAATATTGGCGGAATCTCGTGCGATGTGGATCGTTTCCGACTGGGGAATGGGAGATGACGGCTTCTTATCGAGTGTGCGCGGAAAGCGAGCCGAAGGCGACCAACCAATATATCGGCTTGATTTAAGTGACTATGCAGACCGAGACCAGCTATTCAGTTCCATAAAGCGGAAGCTTGATTGCAGCCTAGAACGGTTCTGTGA
>JBAQER010000769.1:0-4331 GCA_049286845.1 Bradyrhizobium sp. | reverse complement strand
CAGCGCCGCTTGCCGCGCACCGCCGGCGAGCGGCACGATCCGCCGGCGCGGGTTCTTGCGCCGCAACGCGGGCTCGCCAGCATCGGGCCGGTATTGCGGACGTGATCGCTCATGCCCTTGCTTCCCGCCTGGTGTCTGCGGAGTCGTGCTCCTGTGCGCCGCGATCGGGCATCGGGATCACCTGGGCATCCGTCACCGCGGGCGCTGGGCTTTTGTCCGAGACGATCACGCTTGCATGCTGCGTGACGTTGCCGACGATGGCTTTGCCGCCATCCCCGACCGACACGTTCTGCACGGTGATGACAGGCTCGCCATTGTCGCGATAGCGGTTGAGCGCCTCCATCTGGGCCGGAAACGTGCGGGCCAGCCGGCCCAATGCGCGCCCGGCGCTCTCTTGTTGAGCGATGTCTTCCGCGTTGGCGAGGTGATGGGCGCATCGCATCGCCATCAGTGAACGGACACCATCTGCGCCACCAGCATGGCCTCGACGGAATCCCTGGGCTTGATGCTTTTCACCATTGCAATCATGAAGGCGAGGTTGACCGCGTCTGGCTTCTGCCCGTTCACGCTGGCTCTCACCAATTGCCGGAGGATGCCGTGCATCGCATCGCGATCGGCGACCCCCAATGCGTTGGAGAACGCGGTTAAGAATACGTTAGGTACAGGAACAGGCCTTTTCAACACTGTTGTTGATGTGGGGGCACGCGAGTTACTGTTACGGGAGCGTTTGTTAATGGGGTTCCGAGAATTGGCACAGCGTACATACCGTAGGCGGCCTGTCATGACGTCTCTGAACGAACTCGAAAAATCCGTGTTGCAGACATTGATTCAAAAGGTTCCCGCCAATTTGGCGCCGCTGTTGAAAAGTCAAATTGACAATGCTTCGGTTGTGAGTCGCGAAAACACCGGAGCAGGCTTTTACACGGAACTAGATGCCGGAGACGTTTCACAACCTGTCGATGCGAAAGTCATTCAGGGGGTTAGCGCAGAAATTGAAGGCTTCGAACAGCCAATGTTATTTCTGCTTTTCTTGCGAGATGGCGCTATCCATACCTTGGAAGGCGCCGCAATCACCGATAGTACAGTCGGAATCGATTTTTCCGAGGTTCGGTTCAGGGTTCAGTCATCCTAGCCGGACCTGCTAGCGTTGCGGTGCCTCGATCGCCCGATCGCCTGACGGGAATCTCGGGTGTGGCGAACTTCGTCTATGACATGTTCCGGCGCCGGCAGGCGGCGACCCGCGGCGGCACCGCGACGTCTTTCCTCTACGACGGCTGGGACGTCGCGCAGGAACAGCAAAGCGGCAGCCCGAGCGCCGATGTGGTGCTGGGCCTTGGCGTTGACGAGCGCTTCTCGCGAAACGGTGCGACCTTGCTCACCGATGCGCTTGGCAGCACGATGGCACTGACGAGTGCGGGGTCGACGGCGAAGCGACGGAGAGAGATTGCTAAGAAGGCAGCTAAGGCTCGCTGGGGCGAGGACTAAGCTGCCTTGACCAGCCTTTTCTCATAAGCCTTCAGACTGTCGTGCAACGCGTCTTTCAGACCGATCCTATGTGACTGAATAGCAGCGTTCGCAAGCCTTACAGCTTCAGCTTCTATTGCTTTTTCGCGCGGCAATTGATCGTGCTGGAACAGCCACGTGGCGACGGTAGACCACTCATATAGGGAAGTTTTCGAGGTCACTCGTGCGATAGGCGAAGGGAAATCTGCGGCCCGATCTCCCTTCGAGTAATTGGTAATCGCGGCGCGCGTTAGCCCCGTTCGCGCGGCGATGTCCGACAAGCTTACCAGTGGGTCAGGCTCTACCCGTTCTACTTGAGCTCCGGCCTTTTGGACGCACTCGACCGCAGAGGAAATTGCGGCATCGATTGAGTCATCCTCTCGAGCAAAGTCCACAATGATGTGCCCCTTTTGAAAGGACAGAGTCGCGTCGTCGCATCCCGCGTTGAAAAATCGGTCTGCAAAGTCCTCAGCCTCAGGATCGAGGCCGGAAGCAATGATGCTAAATTCAAACGTTTTCATCGTCCTTTTCCTCGTTCTTGTGAGGGCAGCGGTCTATTTCGCGCCTCAGTTGTTTCGCGTGGTTTTGAGCATTTCTTGGCGTAGACCAGACAAAGATCATGCATCCCTCCCTGTCATGGTGAGCGCAAAGAAGCTTCCCCCAAGCATGTCCGTTGACCTTGGTCCAGGACCACCCTTGCTCCTCAGCGTAAGCAACCGCAGCCTCGATCTCTTTATTTGGGTGCGACGGCCTAGCCACCTTCACACCGAATAATTAGTGTACTGTTAACAGATGTCAACACTCTTGGTTCCTTTTGGTCGTTACAAATCAATTAGGGTTCAATGTGTGGTAAATAATCAGGAGTTAGGAACTCAAAAGCCCTCCCAGCGACGCTCAAAGCCTTGACTTCCGTTTTTCAATCGATATATTGATTAAAATTCGGAAGTGAGAACGATGACTGTCATTCATGAAACTCCCGCCGACGCCGCCCGCCGCCTTATGGAACTTGGCGCTTCATTGGAGGCGATTCAACGGGCCGTAGCCGCAGGCCATACTGCACGGATAACGTGCACTGACAATCATCCGCCGTTCAATCATGGGACCGAAGGTTGGAGGCTCACCGTTCGCACGTTGCGGGACGAGCTTTGCCCAAAAGGCTGGCGAAAGGCTGATCCCAATAATTTCTCGCTCGTCATCAATGACAATCGCAAGTTCAATATTGTCGTGGCTAGCGGCGACAAATTCACGCGTAACAAGTACGGCTCACCTAGGACCAAATCGCTCAAGGGGCTATTCACCGAAGCGGCAACTATCCGAAATCGAATCGATGGTGATCTTTTCCCCGAAACAATTCCGGAAGATGTCCGTCGTGTAGCGGCGATCCTCGAATACCCCACGTGGATACTGCTCGTTCATATTACGGACGAGGAGTATCGTGCGGAATTATCGCTGCCCACACAAATGGAAGATGAGCAAATCCTGGATTGGGCCGAGCGCATCTTTATCCCAGAATCCACAGATCCATTTGGAGGGCGCAGTGAAGTTCCCTCGCCGTTGGATGGTGAGCCTGATATCGACGTGCCAGTACGTCGCAAAGGCTAAGAATGTTCAATGCATCTAGGTTGACAATAGCCCGGCAGCGCGCCGGGCTAACCAAGAAGGAATTGGCTGTGCGGATCGGAGTTGATCCGCGCGCCGTCTCTGGATTTGAGGCAGGGCAATACCTCCCCAATGCATCGAATGTTTCGAGAATTGCTTCAGCCTTAGGGTTCCCAGAACAGTTTTTTGAAGCCGACGATCTTGAGTTGATCGCAACCGAAGGCGTCAGCTTTCGTTCTATGAACAAGATGACTGCAAAGCAGCGTGATGCTGCCGTTGCGGCAGGGTCTATTGCTTTTGTTCTGAATGACTGGGTGGACCGTGAATTTGATCTGCCAGACGTTGATATACCGGATTACACCGGCGCTTCGCCCGAGGCTGCAGCGCAGTCCATCCGCCAGCATTGGGGACTCGGTGAGCGCCCCGTCAAAAATATGATCCACCTTATGGAATCCAAGGGAATTCGCGTATTTTCTCTAGCTGAGAATTGCATCGAAGTAGATGCATATTCGGTGTGGCGCGGCGTCCGCCCGTTCGTGTTTTTAAATACGGTCAAATCGGGCGAACGAAGTCGTTTTGACGCAGCTCATGAGCTAGCCCATTTAGTCTTGCATCGTCACGGCTCGCCCAACGGTGCAGAGGCTGAAAAGGAAGCACATGCATTTGCTGGAGCATTCTTAATGCCTACGGCTAGCATGAAAGCCATGGGTCGAATTACTCCAACTCTTCCGTCGATATACGAATTAAAGAAAAAGTGGGCTGTGTCCGCTGCAGCATTAATTGTTAGGCTGCACGGGCTCGGGATGCTTACATACTATCACTACAATCGGATGTACGTGGAAATATCCCGAAATGGATTCCGGACGAACGAGCCGTTTGGAATTAAGCCGGAAACGTCCCAAGTTTGGCACAAGGTATTCACTCAGCTTCGAAAAGAGAGTGTTGGAGTCCAACAATTGGCGGACCGGCTTCTTCTTCCTGCCGATGAAATTGTAAGACTAGTGTTCGGTTTAGTGACAATTGGGCTCCCGGCGGTCGAAACTTTGGGGAATGGCTCAAAAAGGACAGCACATCTCACGGTAGTCAAATAACTAAACTTTCTCGTCGACTCTAAGCATGAGAGTTCATGTCATGCTCGGCATGAACAAACTCCGTGTGTCGGCTTTGCGAAAACAGATCATTTCATCGTTTTCAGCAACTCCCGCGCTTTCCCCAACAAGTCCCGAATC
>JBAQER010000768.1:0-14645 GCA_049286845.1 Bradyrhizobium sp. | reverse complement strand
TTTCCAAGAGTGACTCCTCTACCGCTCGGTAGATCAAGAGCTTAGCTCGCCGATCGGCGTCCGGACCCCACGCCGATTAACACGGGAGCGACGTGGGTCAGAATCGCGTCGATCACATGCGCATTGTAGGCAACGCCCAATTGGTTGGGAACGGTCAGCAGCAGCGTGTCGGCCTCGACGATGGCCTCGTCCTTCCTGAGCTGCTCGATCAGTATATCCGGCTCGGCCGCATATCCGTCTCGTTACAGCTCATGCCTTCTTGATTCCCGGAGACGTTGCCAGTCCAAGGAATACGAGCACGGCCCGATTGAGGCGTAGGATATCCTCGTCGTCCAGACGCCCGATATGCGCACCGACCTTGGATTTCGGGACGGTAGTTACCTTGTCCACCATGAGGTGGCATGGATGCGTAATCCATTGCGCTCATTCGGCTCGACAGGAAGCCGGAACAGAGGTGCGTCCGTGTCGTCGGTCGTGAACGCGCAGATCGTGATGGATTCAGTCCCGTCGAAACTGTCATCCTGAAGGATGACGACGGGCCGTGCCTTACCCGCATAGTCCTTGCCGCCCGCGACGGTCCAGATGTCGCCGCGTCTCATTCATGCCCATCCGCTTCGTCAATGGATGTCGATACTGCGTCGATGAACGCTTGATCCTCGTGTGCACGGGAGCTTGCGGCCACGGCCAGCGACTGACGACGCGCCTCCGAGCGGAACGCAGGCGCGCGCACATCCGGGACCCAAATCTGGATGGGACGCAGTCCTTGCCGGCGCAGCCGTTCGCGATGCTCGCGAACTTTCACACGCGAGGGCCTCGGCTTTGGTGCAGACGCCATGGCAATTCTCCGAGATTGGTTACATGTAACCTAATATGAGTGAGGCGATTGGCCAAGCCCCTTTAGTCGGGTTGCGTGGTTATTATAATTATATAATGATTTCAATTGCATAAGAGTTCGTAGTTTTATTCTGAATGGCGCGCCATAATCTCTTTGGGTGCACCCAGAGAGATTCGAACTCCTGGGCCAGGAATCTCAATGCTCGTTTCTTTTGCTGAGACAGCAGTGAATTGGCCTATCCTGGGCGTTCTGCCGTGAGAAGTAGACGTCCGTAGCTTGACTAGGATGCATTGGGGGACAGGCTTTAAATCTCCGCGGTCAACAAGTGTCGGTCTCGGTCAAAACCTGCCCGGCCATGACAAGGAGAGTTACTCGTGCCCGTGTTCCGGCAGCGTCAGCCCGAATGTCTTTGACAGGTCGGCGATTTGCGCCGGCGTCAGGAAACGCGGGTTCAGTCCGCGCAGCAGCAGATAAAGTTTTGCTGTCTCTTCCAGCTCCTCGATGGCAAATACCGCGGCTTCCAGCGACTCCCCCGCGACCACCGGGCCGTGATTGGCTAAAAGCACCGATGAATACTTTCCGGCAAGCCCCTTGATCGCGTCGGCTACCGCCGGATCGCCCGGCCGATAATACGGCACCAGCGCGGTTAAGCCGCACTTCATCAGGTAATAGGCCGTCATCGGCGGCAGCGCGGCGCGCGGATCGATTTCCGGCAGCATCGACAGCGCCACCGAATGGGTCGAATGCAGGTGCACCACCGCGCGCGCGGTGCGGCGGGTCTGGTACAGCGCGGTATGTAGCGGCACTTCCTTGGTCGGGGCATCGCCGGAGGCGAGCCGGCCGTCGGCATCGAGCCGCGACAGCCGCGCCGGGTCCAGGGAGCCGAGCGAGGCATTGGTCGGCGTCACCAGCCAGCCGCCGTCGTCAAGCCGCACGCTGATATTGCCAGAAGAGCCCGGCGTCAGCCCGCGCTCGAACAGCGAGCGCCCGAGGCGGCAGATTTCCTCGCGAACCCTGGTTTCGGTCATGGCAGCACCTCTTTGCCGCCTTGTCTCATGCTTTGGCAGCGCGGCCAAGCCGTGATACCCAGAGGCCAAGCCGGCCATCGATGCCGGCCAAAGAGGAAGCCGAGGGGACTGCCGCATGTCTGAAACCGTAAAACCGCGTATCGCCGTCATCGGGCTCGGCTCGATGGGTTTTGGCATGGCGACCTCGCTGCGGCGCGCGGGTTTTGACGTGACCGGCTGCGACGTCTCGGCGGACAGCGTGGCGAGGTTCGTCGCCGACGGCGGCAAGGGCGCCGGGACGCCGGCCGAGGCCGCCAAATCCGCCGATATCGCCGTCAGCGTCGTCGTCAACGCCGCCCAGACCGAGACCATCCTGTTCGGCAAGGACGGCGTCGCCGAAACGCTGGCCAAGGGTGGCGTATTCATTTCCTCCGCGACCATGGACCCGGATGTCGCGCGGCGGCTGGCCAAGCAGTTGGAAGCCAGCGGCCGGCATTATCTCGATGCGCCGATCTCCGGCGGCGCGCAGCGTGCGGCGCAGGGCGAACTCACCATTCTGGCCTCGGGCAGTCCCGCCGCCTTCGCCAAAGCAAGGCCGGCGCTCGATGCGATGGCGGCCAAGCTCTACGAACTCGGCGATGCCGCCGGCCAGGGCGCCGCGTTCAAGATGATCAACCAGTTGCTGGCCGGCGTGCACATCGCCGCCGCCTCGGAGGCGATCGCTTTCGCCGCCAAGCAGGGCCTCGATATCCGCAAGGTCTATGAAGTCATCACGGCGTCGGCCGGCAATTCCTGGATGTTCGAGAACCGCATGCCGCATGTGCTCGACGGCGATTACACCCCGCGCAGTGCGGTGGACATCTTCGTCAAGGACCTCGGCATCATCCAGGACATGGCGCGCACGGCTAAATTTCCGGTGCCGGTGTCGGCCGCCGCGCTGCAGATGTTCCTGATGACATCGGCTTCCGGCATGGGCCGCGACGACGACGCTTCGGTGGCGCGGATGTATGCCCGCGTCACCGGCACGCATTTGCCGGGCGAGCCGAAGTAGAATTCAACAAGAGGACTGTCGATGCCCCGCTTCGCCGCCAATCTCTCGATGATGTTCAACGAAGTCCCGTTCCTCGATCGCTTCGAGGCGGCGGCGAAAGCGGGATTTACCGCCGTCGAATTCCTGTTCCCCTATGACCATCCGGCCGAAGAGGTCGGCAAGCAGCTGCGTGCCAACGGCCTGACCCAGGCGTTGTTCAATCTGCCGCCGGGCAACTGGGACGCCGGCGAAAAAGGTTTTGCCGCGCTGCCGGATCGGTTCGACGATCTGCAGCAGAGCCTGCGCACCGCGCTGCCCTACGCCCAGGCGACCGGCGTCAAGCGGCTGCATCTGATGGCGGGCATTGCCAGCCGCGGCAATGCGAAGGCGGTGGAGGCGTTCTACAAATCGGTGGCCTGGGCGGCGGAGTTCTTCGCGCCGCATGGCCTCGATGTGGTGATCGAGCCGATCAATTCGCGCAACGTGCCCGGCTATTTCCTCAACGATTTCTCGTTCGCGCGCGACCTGATCAACGAGCTGAAAATCCCCAATCTGAAACTGCAGTTCGATATCTATCACTGCCAGATCATCCATGGCGACGTCACCATGCGGCTGCGCGAGATGATGCCGATCATCGGCCATGTCCAGATCGCCAGCATCCCGTCGCGCAACGAGCCCGATGGCGAGGAGTTGAACTATCCGTTCCTGTTCGCCGAGCTCGACCGGCTCGGCTATGGCGGTTTTGTCGGTTGCGAATACAACCCGCGCGCCAAGACGACGGATGGCCTCGGCTGGTTCAAGCCCTACGCCGGAGCAAAGCCGTGACCCTGGCGCTGGGCTGCATCGCCGACGACTACACCGGCGCTTCCGATCTCGCCAATACGCTGACCCGCTGCGGCCTGCGTACGGTGCAGACCATCGGCGTGCCGTCAGACGATCTGGCATTGCCCGAGGTCGACGCGGTGGTGGTGTCGCTGAAGAGCCGCTCGATCGAGGCCGGGCTTGCGGTGTCACGCTCGCGCGCCGCCGAAAAATGGCTGCGCGACCGGGGCGCTGGTCATGTGCTGTTCAAGATCTGCTCGACCTTCGATTCCACCGACGCCGGCAACATCGGCCCGGTCATGGACGCGCTGCGCGCCGATTCCGGCGATGCGATCGTGCTGGTGACGCCGGCGTTTCCCGAGACCGGCCGCACCGTCTATCAGGGCAATCTGTTCGTAGGCTCCGTGCCGCTGAACGAAAGCCCGCTCAAGGACCATCCGCTCAACCCGATGCATGATTCCAACCTGGTGCGGGTGCTGGCGCGGCAGAGCAGGACCAAAATCGGCATGGTCGAACTGGCGGTGCTGACGCGTGGTCCCGATGCTGTCCGGGCGCGGTTGGCCGATCTTGCCGGCAAGGGTCATGGGGCCGTCATCGTCGATGCCGTGTTCGACCGCGACCTCGAAACCATCGGCGCGGTGGCGCTGGATCACCGGCTCTCCGTCGGCGCGTCCGGCATCGGGCTTGGCCTCGCCCGTGCGCTGGTCGCCTCTGGCCGGGTCAGGTCGAACGTGCCGAACGCGGTTGCCGGCGCGCCGGTCGGCGGACCGGCGGCGTGCCTTGCCGGCAGTTGTTCGCAGGCGACCCTGCAGCAGATCGCAAGCGCCGAAGCTGTCATGCCGGTGCTGCGCCTCGATTCCGGTCAGGTGGTCGCGGGCAAGGATGAAGTCCTGCGCGCGCTGGCCTGGGCCGGCGAGCGTCTCGCGCGAGGCCCGATCCTGATCGCCAGCAGTTCGACGCCGGATCAGGTTGCGGCTCTGCAGTCTCGTCATGGCCGCGATGCAACTGGACATGCCATCGAGCAGGCCATGGCCGACATTGCGGAAGGACTGGTCCAGTCCGGCGTGCGGCGACTGGTCGTTGCCGGTGGCGAAACTTCAGGCGCCGTGGTCGATCGCTTGCGGATTCCCGGCTTCCTGGTTGGCGAGGAAATCGCTGCAGGAGTGCCGGTTTTGCGCGCTGTAGGCGCCGCGGGCGGCGACATGCTGCTTGCGCTTAAATCGGGCAATTTTGGCGGTACGGAATTTTTCTCCGACGCGCTCAAGCTGATGCGTTAGGCGCTGACATGAAGCTCCGCGCGCGGTTCGCACCGATCGGGTGAGGCTCGAACGGATGGTCCGTAGTTTCACGGAAATTTAAGTTAACCGGACCTAACAACCTTGAGCGGTATTCGCGTCACAGCGCCGGCCGCGCGCGGGATTTGATTCGCCAGGGCAAATCCCGATTCCAAGAAGAAAAAGAAGGTTGGATGAAATGATCAAACTCAATCGCATCGGCAACAAGCTCGGTCTCGCCGGCGCTATTGGCGTCTTGCTGGCGATCGGCATGGTCGCCAATCAGATGGTGACGGAGTCCACGGTGGCCGGAGCGAACGATCGCGCTGATCGATCCCAACGCGTGGCCGAAAGCACCCTCACGGCGCACCTCAACATGCGGCAGGTGCAACTCGCCGCCCGCGGCATCAGGTTGGCAATGACCCAGTCCGAAGTGAACAGGGGCGTCGCGGAGATGCGCCAGTTTGGCGCGGTCGAAATGAAGGAGATCGAAGCCGCATTGGCGAGCGCGCAAAGGCCCGAGACCAGGCAGCGGTTGCAGAACATCAAGTCGCTGATGACCGACTACGCCGCCGGCACCGAGGAGCTTGCAAAAGCCCAGGGCGATCTGCTCGCGCAGATCGGCAAACGGTCGGCGATCTCCACTGAGTGGACCAATGCCATCGAAACCGAATTGGCATTGCCGGCGCTGGCTGACTTGCCGAACCGTCCGGAAATAGAAAAGCTGCTATACCAGGCAGACGGCGGCGTGAACGCGATACGGGCGGCGGCATGGCGGTTCGGGGGCACTGGTGACGTCGAACAGCTGGGGGCGATCGCGATTGCCGAAGGGACGGTCAAGGATGCCTTGAAAGCCGCGCGCAAGCAGACCGACGACAAGGAATTCCACGGCAGGATCAACTCGCTGGAATCCGTCATCAAGAAATTTCTCGTCGCCAATGGCGATGTCGTCAAGTCCGAGGAATTGAAGGCCGAGATCACGGCCAATCGGACGATCAAGGTCGTCAACGAGGCCGGCGAATTGATGGAAGCTGCCGTTGCGAGCGCGCAGAAGGATATGAATGCCTCAAAGGAGGAGGTCGTGGCAGCGACTGCGCAGGCCAACCGGATCAGCATGGCGATGGCGATCGTGGTGGTGATTTCGCTGATCGCGTCGGTGATCTTCTCTTTCCTCGGCATTGCGCGCCCGATGATGCGGCTGAACGGTGCGCTGGGTGAGATGGCCGGCGGCAATCTCGATGTGGTGATTCCCGGCGCCAATCGCGGCGATGAAATCGGCGACCTCGCCAAGACCGTGACCGTCATCCGCGAGAACGCCGAGCAGAAAGCCCGCGACGAAGCGGAAGCCAAGATCTCGCAGGACCAGATCGCAGCTCAACAGCGCAAGGCCGACATGATCAAACTCGCCAACGACTTCGAAGGCGCGGTCGGTGAGATCGTCGAGACCGTGTCGTCGGCCTCGTCCGAACTCGAAACCTCTGCCGGCACGCTGACCTCGACCGCGGAACGGGCGCAGGAACTGACAACCGCGGTCGCGGCTGCCTCCGAGGAAGCCTCCACCAATGTGCAGTCGGTGGCTTCCGCGACGGAAGAAATGGCGTCGTCGGTCAACGAGATCAGCCGTCAGGTCCAGGAATCGGCGCGGATGGCCAATGAGGCCGTCGACCAGACGCGCAGGACCAACGACCGCGTCAGCGCGTTGTCGAAGGCCGCGGCCCGGATCGGCGACGTGGTCGAGCTGATCAATACCATCGCGGAACAGACCAACCTGCTGGCACTCAACGCCACCATCGAGGCTGCGCGTGCCGGCGAAGCCGGCCGCGGCTTCGCGGTGGTGGCTTCCGAGGTCAAGGCACTGGCCGAGCAGACTGCGAAGGCGACCGGCGAGATCGGCCAGCAGATCGCCGGCATTCAGGCCGCGACCCAGGAGTCGGTCGGTGCCATCCAGGAAATCAGCAGCACCATCGAGAAGCTGTCGGAGATCTCATCGACCATCGCGGCGGCGGTGGAAGAGCAGGGCGCGGCGACGCAGGAAATTTCCCGCAACGTGCAGCAGGCGGCGCACGGCACCCAGCAGGTCTCGTCGAACATCACCGACGTGCAGCGCGGCGCCAGTGAGACCGGATCGGCCTCCTCGCAGGTTCTCTCCGCGGCGCAGTCGCTGTCCGGCGACTCCAACCGCCTCAAGCTCGAGGTCGGCAAGTTCCTGAGTTCGGTACGGGCGGCCTGACGAAGCTTGCCTCGGCTACGGGTGCTGCCACTCCAGCACGCCGTCTTCGGCCGTGGCGATATCGCCAAGCGAGCCTACCGGCGTGCGGTCCATGTTCGTTAGATGCGCCAGCGTCGCGCCGTCATTGGCGGGCACCCGCGCCAGCGCGCGGCAATCATTGGCCGTCCGCATCATCACCACGCCGTGCTCGACTTCGCCGCCGCGGCCATAGAGCACGGTAAAGCTTTCGACCTTGCCCTTGCCGCTGGCTTCGGTGACGAATTCGGGCACCTTGCCGCGATGCCGGTCGGCTTCCGCGTGCACGTTGGTATCCTGTGCGAGTGCGTGCCCAGGCGCCTGCCGCGACAGCACCAGCCCGTGATGCTTGGTGACAAAACCGCCCTGGCCGTAGAGCAGGCCGAGTTTGGCGCCGTTACGCAAGCGGCGCACCATCGCGCAGGCCGCATGCGTCATGTAGGTGTTGAGCGGCGCGCCGAAGAAGGTGAGACCACCGGTCACCGTCGGCTGTACGTCGGGGCCCAGGCCCAGCGTCCGCCGCGCCATTTTCGGCACGCAGGGAAAGCAGCTGTAGAGTTCGATCGCGTCGAACTTCCTGCCGTCGCCGCCGACCAGATCCATCACCGCCTTGAGCACGGCATTCTGCGGATGGCTCTCGTAGAACTGGTCGCGGATGAGATAATCCCGCGGCTCCTCCGCCGAAGCGCCGCCCCAGACGTGAACGATGCGGCCCTCAGGCACGCCCGCGGCCCGCGCCTTGGCAAGGCTGGTCAGGAGAACCGCTCCGCCCATATTGACGGTCGGATTGGCCACCATCAGCTTGTTGTAGGGCCAGGCGATCAGCCGGTTCTCCGGCGTCGGCGTCGTGATCTCCTCAGGGCTAAAGCGCCGCTTCAGCCAGGCATTGGGATTTTCCGACGCCACCTTTGAATAGACCGACCAAAGCTCGCCCGATTCCGCCATCGCCTCGCGCGGAGTCTGGCCCCAATGTGCCGAGGTCGCCGTCTCGTAGAGCGGATAGACGGTGATCGGCCTGAACACGCCGAGCTTCACGGCCATCGGCTTCTGGAACGCGGCGCCGCGCTTCGGCTCTTCCACATCATGGGCGAAGGGCGTCCACGGCAGCTCGATCTTGGCGCGCTCTGCCTTGGTTGCGGTCGACTGCGCTTCGGCGCCGCAGACCGCGGCGACGCTGCATTCGCCGCGCGCGATGCGTTGCGCGGCCTCGTGCAGATAGCGGATCGGGCTTTCGCCGCCGACCGGGCCGTAATAGAGGTGCGCCGGCTTGATGCCGAGACGGCCGGCGAGCTGTTTCTCCGGATCGCGGTAGCGCCAGCTCAGGAAATTGACGACGTCGAGCGAGCCGATGTCGCCGAGCAGTTTGCCGCCTGAGTCCGCTTCCGCGCGCTTCAGCGCTTGTTCCAGCAAGGCGAGCGGCTCGAGGCCATCGGCGATCTCCTTCGGTCGATCGGTGATTTCGCCGACACCGACAATGACGGGGATGCGGTCGTCGGATTGCGCTGCGTTTGCCATTGTTCTTCTTGATACCTTCCTAAAACGCGGAGCTCATTCAGAGGGGCGGCTTGGGCGCGCTGTTCATTCCTGGTTTGGATGGGTGCATGTTCCGGCAACGCTAGCGCATCGGGAGCATCGAAGCCAAGCGAGTCGGCCAGGTCTTGCGTCGAGGCGCCGGGCAGAGCCGATGCGGCGAAAGCCGTTTGTTGCGTATTCCGTGAGGCAAAATATGCAGCCCGGAACGGCGGTTTTGGCTCTTGCGCTTTTGCGCCGCGGGTAGAATGCTGATCCCAACATAAAGAAAATCTCGAGGGAGTTCGCACCAATGTCCGCCGTGCAATCCACTTCAGGCAAAGGCCAGCCCGCAGGCACCGAGGTTTACGACGTCGTCGTGGTCGGCGCGGGTTTTGCCGGCATGTACATGCTGCATAAGCTGCGCGGGCAGGGATTGTCGGTTCGGGTCTATGAGCAGGGCGGCGATGTCGGCGGCACCTGGTACTGGAATCGTTACCCCGGGGCGCGCTGCGATGTCGAAAGCATGCAGTATTCCTACTCGTTCTCGGACGAACTGCAGCAGGAATGGAACTGGAGCGAGCGCTACGCGCCGCAGCCTGAGATTCTGAAATACGCCAACCACGTCGCCGACCGTTTCAAGCTGCGCAGCGACATCCAGCTGAATACCCGCGTCGATCGGGCGGCCTTCCACGAGAGCTCAAACACATGGTCGGTGACGACCTCCGACGGCAAGGCGGTAACGGCGAAACACGTCGTGCTCGCCACCGGCTGCCTGTCGAACGCGCGCGTGCCCGATATCAAGGGTCTGTCGGATTTCAAAGGCAAGGTCTACCACACCGGCAACTGGCCGCATGAACGGATAGATTTCACCGGCCTGCGCGTCGGTGTCATCGGCACCGGCTCGTCGGCGATCCAGTCCGTGCCCATCATCGCCGAGCAGGCCAGCCAGCTCACGGTGTTCCAGCGCACGGCCAACTTCAGCGTGCCCGCCCGCAACGCGGCGCTGACGGCGGAGGAACGCGAGGCGTTTCGCGCAAAATATCCGGAAATCAGGCGCTTTGCGCGGGAAGAGGCGCGCAACGGCATCTATACCGAGATGCCTGACAAGGGCGCGCTCGACGAGGGCGACAACGAGCGCCGCGCCAAATACGAATCGCGCTGGAGCCGCGGCGGCCTGACCTTCATGATGGCCTACAACAATCTGGCGCTCGACAAGGCCGCCAACGACACCGCCGCCGATTTCGTCCGCGACAAGATCGCCGAGATCGTCAAGGATCCGCAAACCGCAAAGCTGCTGCAGCCCGACAACCATCCGATCGGGTCGAAGCGCATCTGCGTCGACACAGACTATTACGCGACCTTCAATCGTCCGAACGTGACGCTGGTCGACATCAGGTCGAATCCGATCCAGGAGATCCTGCCCAACGCGGTGCGGACCGCGGATAAGGATTACGAAGTCGATGCGCTGGTACTCGCAACCGGCTTCGACGCGATGACGGGTTCAGTTGCAAAAATCGACATCCGCGGCCGCAACGGGCAGACGCTGAACCAGAAATGGGCCGAGGGCCCCAAGACCTATCTCGGCCTGATGAGCGCGGGCTTTCCCAATCTGTTCATCATCACCGGCCCCGGCAGCCCGTCGGTGCTCTCCAACATGATCGTTTCGATCGAGCAGCATGTCGACTGGATCGCCGACTGCATCGCCCATATGCGCGACCGCGGCCTCGACATCATCGAAGCGAACAAGGCCGCCGAGGACAAGTGGGTAGCGCACGTCAACGAGGTCGCCCAGGGCACGCTCTATCCGCAGGCCAATTCCTGGTATATGGGCGCCAACATCCCCGGCAAGCCGCAGGTCTTCATGCCCTATATCGGCGGCGTCGGGGTTTACAGGCAGATTTGCAACGACGTCGCGGCCAAGGGATACGAGGGCTTTACGATGACGGCGGCAGAGCAGCCGCAAAGAGTGGCGGCGTCATCGTAGGGCGCGGTTTGCACCTTACGCTGCAGGTGCTCCTTCGGCCGGAGGGAACACGATTCGGTCGTCGGTGCGGCAGTAGCGGTCGGCGAACATGCGGCCGACCGGGTGATAGCGGTCCATGTTCACCCGCATCGAGGCGGCATCCCACAATTCGTCGCGGATGTGGAAATGGATGCCTTCACCCATGATCAGCTGGCGGTTGCCGTTTACATCGATCGTCTTCCAGGTCTTGCACTCCATCGCCCACGGCGCGTCGGCCAGTCGGGGCACCGCGACCTTTGTCGACGGCGCCAGTTTCAGGCCGAGGTAATCGGGCTCGCCGATTTCAGGCGGAAAGTCGCCGCTGGAATCGTGCATCGCGCGCGCCAGCGGCTCATCCGTGAGGTTGACCACGAACTCGCCGGTGCGCTGGATGTTGACCACCGTGTCCTTGACGCGGCCATCGGGCCGCGGGTTGGCGGCGAACATGCAGAGCGGCGGATCCTCGCAGAACACGTTGAAGAAGCTGAACGGCGCGGCGTTGACCACGCCGGTCGGTCCGATCGTCGTCACCCAGGCGATCGGCCGAGGCAGGACGAACCCCGTCAGGACCTTGTAGCGCTCGCGGGAGGTCAGATCTTCTGGGGCGTATTCCATCGTGCATTCCCTGTTTCAAGTGAGGCGAACGCTCCGCCGGGGAGTATGCCGAGGCACCCCCACCCCTCCCCCGCAAGTGCGGGAGAGGGAGGCTGTCAGCATTTGCGGAACAGGCTGAATTCAACAATGGCCATGATGCACGCGCATCTGTTTTGCAGGCAGGCCGTTCGCCACACGGCGCGCCCGGCTCCCTCTCCCGCTTGCGGGGGAGGGTTGGGGTGGGGGTGCCCCTCGGGGACTCTATGTAAGGTGTGCACTCAGGAAGTCTACGGCATGCTCAGTTCGTGGCGGCCGACCACCATCCAGTGCACTTCGTCGGGACCGTCGGCGAAGCGGAGGTGGCGCACGTCGGTGTACATTTCGGCCAGCGGCGTCCATTGCGAAATGCCGGTCGCGCCGTGCATCTGGATCGCTTGGTCGATGATCTTCGCCGCGCGCTCCGGCACCATGGCTTTGACCATGCTGACCCAGATCCTTGCGTCCTTGTTGCCGAGCACGTCCATCGCCTTGGCGGCCTTCAGCACCATCAGCCGCATCGCCTCGATCTCGCAGCGCGCCTGCGCGATGATCTGCAGATTGCCGCCGAGATGCGCTATCTTCTTGCCGAAGGCTTCGCGCGTCAGGCCGCGTGAGACCATCAGGTCGAGCGCCTTTTCCGCCTTGCCGATCGTCCGCATGCAGTGATGGATCCGGCCCGGCCCGAGGCGGACCTGCGAGATCTCGAATCCGCGGCCTTCGCCGAGCAGCATGTTGTCCTTGGGCACCCTGACATTGTTGAAGCGCAGATGCATGTGACCGCGCGGGGCATGGTCGTGGCCGAACACGTGCATCGGCCCGATGATCTCGACGCCGGGCGTGTCCTTCGGCACCAAAATCTGAGACTGCTGCTTGCTCGGCGGTGCATCCGGATTGGTCTTCACCATCACGATCATGATCTTGCAGCGGGGATCGCCGAGACCGGAGATGTAATATTTCTCGCCGTTGATCACCCATTCGTCGCCGACGAGCTTTGCGGTGGTCGAGATGTTCTTGGCGTCGGACGACGCGACGTTCGGCTCGGTCATCGCATAGGCGGAGCGGATTTCGCCGTTCAACAGCGGCTTCAGCCACTTCTCCTTCTGCTCCTTGGTGCCGACGCGCTCGAGCACTTCCATGTTGCCGGTGTCCGGCGCCGAGCAGTTCATGGTTTCCGAAGCCAACGGGCTTTTGCCGAGTTCGGCGGCGATATAGGCGTAGTCGAGATTCTTCAGGCCTTCGCCGGTCTCCGCATCGGGCAGGAAGAAGTTCCACAGGCCGACTTCCTTGGCCTTGTCCTTGGCTTTTCCCAGCACCTCGAGCTGCTGAGGCGTAAAGCTCCAGCGATCGGTCTTTTTCTCGCCATGCCGGTAGAACTCGACCGACATCGGCTCGACCGTTTCCCGGATGAACTTTCGTACATGGTCGTAAAGCGGCCGGACCCGATCCGACATTCTGAGATCGTTGAGCTCGTCCTCCGGATTGAGGGTGTAGGACGTCATTCGGGGCACGTAGTCATGTTTCATCTGGTGGTCCTCCCATTCGTGCAGATCGTTGCTGCCGGCATTGCCGGGCGATCTGTCTGAAGCGCTCGTTGTCGACAGTCTAGACGCCCGCCCAGCCTTTACAAGCAGGCGCGGCAGGCGAGTTGTCGGGTTTGTCCGCGTCGCGGAAAATCAGAACGCGGTATAGCCGCCATCGATCACGAAGCAGTCGGCGGTGTGGTAGGACGACGCCTTGCTCATGAGATAGACGGCGATGCCGCCGAAATCCGAGGGCTCGCCGAATCGCCGCACCGGAATCCGCGGCATCACATTGGCGACGAACTTGTCGTTGGCCATGATGCCCGCGGTCATGTCGCTCTTGATCCAGCCGGGCAGGATGGCGTTGGCGGTGACGCCGTGGCGCGCCAGCTCGACCGCGAGCGCGCGGCATAGCGCATTGATGCCGGCCTTGGTCGCGGCGTAGTGCTCGTTGCGCGCGGTGCCGAACAGCGAGGCGAGGCTCGACGTCGCGACCAGCCGGCCAAACGGATCGCCTGCGGTAGCGCGTTCGGTCATATGTCGTGCGGCGGCCTGAAACACGTGGAAAACACCGTCGAGGTTGGTGGCGAACATCGTGCGCCATTCCTCTTCGCTGCGATCGATGAACGCCCGCCTGCCGCCGCCGCCGATGCCAGCATTGGCGAAGCAGCCGTCCACCCGGCCGAAGCTGTCCAGCGTCGCGGCCATGGCAGCCTTGACTGAAGCGGCGTTGCTGACATCGCAGACCCGGGTATCGATCTTGCCCTTCGCACCCGCCATGGTCGCCGCAGCGGCCTTGTTCTTGTCGGCGTTGCGACCCCAGATCGAGACGTTGCAGCCGGCGGCGGCCAGCGCCTGCGCGATGCCAAGTCCAATGCCGCCGTTACCGCCGGTGATGACAGCTGTGCGGCCCGTGAGGTCGAAAATGCTCATGAGAGTTTCCTTTGGGTGTTTTCATTTGGTCTGGCGCACTTTAGATGTGCGTCCGATGGCGGGCAGGTGTTCTGGTCCAACCATGGACAAGGCCGCGCAGAAAATCAAATATGGCCCGAGAGTTCAGATCCGGCCCACCGCGGCTACAACGCGGGCTACAACGCACGAGGAAACAATGCAATTCAAGCACGTCACGCTCGATTTCGATGGACCGGTCGCGGTTCTCAAGCTCGACCATCAGGAGGTCATGAACGCGGTCTCCATCGATATGCTGGGCGGTCTCGGCGAGGCGCTCGATGCCATCGACGAGAAGAAGGCGGAGGTGCGTTGCCTCGTTCTGACCGGTGCGGGCCGCGCATTCTGCACCGGCGCCAATCTGCAGGGCCGCAACAACCAGAAGCCGGGCAAGAGCAATGCGGGTTCTTCGCTCGAAACCGCATTCCATCCGTTCCTGCGCCGTCTGCGCAACCTGCATTGCCCGATCGTCACCTCGGTCAATGGACCGGCCGCCGGTGCCGGCATGAGTTTCGCGCTGATGGGCGACATCATCCTGTGCGCGCGCTCGTCCTATTTTCTGCAGGCGTTCCGCCGCATCGGCCTGGTGCCGGATTGCGGCTCGACCTGGCTGCTGCCGCGCATGATCGGCAAGGCGCGCTCGGTCGAATTGTCGCTGATGGGCAAACGGCTGCCGGCGGAGAAGGCGCTGGAATGGGGTCTCGTCAACCGTGTCTATGACGACGCTGCGCTGATGGACGAGGCCATGAAGCTTGCTCAAGATCTCGCTAACGGCCCGACGCTGGCGCTGTCGTTGATCCGTAAGCTCTATTGGGAC
>JBAQER010000767.1:0-1887 GCA_049286845.1 Bradyrhizobium sp. | reverse complement strand
CGCCATGAGCAACGAACCGACCATGAAACTGGTGACCAATCTCGACCGCGCGGCGATCGAGGCCAAGCTCCGCGAGGTGGGCGGCGAGGCCGCGGCCGCCGGCCTGACCGATCTGGCGAAAATGTTCATCGGCATCGATGGCATGCCGGCGGCGCAGATCGAGCAGCGCGTCAACAACGCCACCAAGTGGCTTGCCGACAAACCGCAGCACATGAGACTGGCCGCCACGCTGGACCTCGTCGGGATGAACCTCAAGAATCTGAAGTAGCTGTTTCTGGCGTACGACTACGATCTTTTCACCCTAGGCGGCGGCTCGGGCGGCGTCCGCGCCAGCCGCTTCTCCGCGGGCCTGGGCGCACGCGTCGCAGTCGCCGAATCTGGCCGCTTCGGCGGCACCTGCGTCAACGTGGGCTGCATTCCGAAAAAGCTCTTCTCCTACGCCGCGCACGTCCGCGACGAATGGAAGGAAGCCGCGGATTTCGGCTGGACCATGGGAGAACCGAAATTCGATTGGCCGCGGCTGCTCGCCAACAAGGACCGCGAGATCGCCCGCCTGAACGGCGTCTACGAACGCGTGCTGGTAAATGCCGGGGTTTCGATTTTTCGCGGCAAGGCCCTCATCCGCGGGAAGAACGAAGTCGAAATAGGCGGCAAAACCGTCACTGCGAAGCACATTCTTGTCGCCACCGGGTCCTGGCCGCAAAAGCCCCCCATCCCGGGCGCAGACCTCGGCATCACCTCGAACGAGGCGTTTTTCCTCGACCGGCTGCCCGGGCGCGCGCTGGTCGTGGGGGGCGGCTACATCGCGGTCGAGTTCGCCTCGATCTTCAACGGCCTGGGCGTGCAGACCACCCTCGCCTACCGAGGCGCGCAGCTGCTGCGCGGTTTCGATACCGAACTCGGCCAGAGGCTTGGGGAGGAAATGGGAAGGAAAGGGGTTGCTGTTACCTTGAATTGCAACCCCGTCAGCCTGACCCAACAGAACGATTCAATTCAAGTTGATTTCAACAACAACACCCGGCAACAATTCGATCTGGTCATGTTCGCAACCGGCCGCAAGCCCAACAGCGCGGGCCTCGGCCTCGAAGCCACGGGCGTGAAGCTTGCCGCGGACGGCGCGGTGATCGTCGACCGCTTTTCGAGGAGCTCGGTGGAATCAATTCACGCCATCGGCGACGTTACCAACCGCCTCAACCTGACGCCGGTCGCCACGGCCGAGGGCATGGCGCTGGCGAAAACGCTGTTCGGCGGTACGCCGACGCCCGTGGACCATGAGAACGTGCCGACCGCCGTGTTCGCGCACCCCAACCTCGGCACGGTCGGCCTGTCGGAAGAAAAGGCACGCCAGCGCTACGGCAAGGTGGACATCTACAAAACCGCGTTCCGCTCGCTCAAGCACAGCATGGGCGCGAGCGAGGAAAAGATCTTCATGAAGCTGGTGGTGGACGCCGCCAGCCAGCGCGTGGTCGGCGTGCACATGCTCGGCCCCGACGCTGGAGAAGCGATCCAGGGCATCGCCATCGCGGTGAAACTGGGCGCCACCAAGGCCCAGTTCGACGCGACCATCGGCATTCACCCGACCGCGGCCGAAGAGTTCGTCACCATGCGCGAGAAGTCCTCCTAGGATCGACGATATGCCGGCATATCGTGCGATCCACCAATGGATCGTTGCAACTACGTATAGATCGTTCTAGCATTTCCCGGATGCAGGATAAACACTAGTTACGTGCCAGTCCGGCCGCGCCAGTATCCGGGCCGTCTGGCGTGGTGAGCGACCGCAAGGACCGAAGATTTCGGCGCCGCGCTCTTGCACCACTACCGCGTAGGGAAATCGTCTTAGTAGCAGCCTCTTGACGCCGCGCGATGCGACCGAACCTGGCATGGAGG
>JBAQER010000766.1:0-2091 GCA_049286845.1 Bradyrhizobium sp. | reverse complement strand
CCCTTCAGGTTGACGTCGATCACCGTGTCGAACTGCATGTCGGACATGTTCTTCAGCTGGGCGTCCATCACGATGCCGGCGTTGTTGACCACGCAGTCGATGCGGCCCCATTTCGCCATGACGGCCTTGACCATCGCGGCGATCTGCTCCCTGTTCGTGACGTCGACCTGGTAGCCGTCCGCCTCGCCGCCGGAGGAGCGGATTTGCTGCAGCGTTTGCTCGATGAGTTCCGGGTTGATGTCGCAGACGGCAACGCGGGCCCCCTCCGCGGCAAATTTCACCGCGGTCGAATGGCCGATGCCGCGCGCGCCGCCCGTGATGGCGGCCACCTTGCCCTTGAGCTTCATTGCACGCCTTTCCGCGCCTGGATTGCCCCGCTTGAAATGCTACGGGGGGGGGCGGAAGCGTCATTTGATGCGCATCAAAGGCGCGTCACTCCTAGTCGTCCGCGTGGGCTACGGGCCGATGCGCGGCGGCGAGGCGCTGCTGCAGGGTGGGCGGCGCCGGATCGTAGTGGCTGAATTCCATCGTGTAGGAGCCGTGGCCGGCGGTCAGCGATTTCAGCCGCGCGGGGAACTGCTCGAGTTCCGACAGCGGTGCCTGCGCGAGGATCTGCACGGTTCCGGGGCGCGGCGCATCCGAACCCTTGATATGGCCGCGATGGCCCGAAAGCTCGCCCGCGATGTCGCCCATTTTCTGCTCGGGCGCCACCACGTCCACGTTGACGATCGGCTCGAGCACGATCGGCCGCGCCTTGCCGAGCGCATCGAGGAAGGCCTTGCGCCCTGCCGACACGAACGCGACCTCCTTGGAATCGACCGGGTGGTGCTTGCCGTCATAGACCGTCACGCGCAGGTCCTGGATCGGGTAGCCGGCGATGAAGCCCGTCTGCAGGACGCCGCGCACGCCTTTCTCGACGGCGGGAATGAACTGGTTCGGGATCACGCCGCCCTTCACCTTGTCGACGAACTCGAATCCCTTGCCGCGCGGCAGCGGCTCGATCCTGAGGAACACCTCGCCGAACTGGCCGGCGCCGCCGGTCTGCTTCTTGTGCCGGCTGTGGCCCTCGGCGCGCGCAGCGATGGTCTCGCGGTAGGGGATCGAAGGCGGCCGCGTGTCCAGTTCCACCTTGTACTGCGTCGCCATCTTTTCCAGCATCACCTTCAGGTGCATTTCGCCGATGCCGCGCATCACGGTTTCGTTCGCCTGCGCGTTGTGCTCGAGCCGGAAGCAGGGGTCTTCCGCCATCAGCTTATGAAGCACATCGGAGACCTTCTGCTCGTCGCCGCGTTTCTTCGGCTGCACCGCAAGGCCGAACACCGCGACCGGCAGTTCGAGCGGGCGCGCATGAATGTGCGCCTCGCCGGGCGAATCGTGCAGGATGTGGTCGAAGCGGATGTCGTCGATCTTGGCGATGGCGCAGATGTCCCCGGGCACCGCTTCGGCGACTTCGACCTGCGTCTTGCCCTTCAGCACGTAGAGGTGTCCCGCCTTGACCGGCTTCCTGCCGTCGCCGATGTAGAGCTGCGTTCCCGGCGTGATGCGTCCCTGGTGGATGCGGAATACCGCGAGCCGGCCTATGTAGGGGTCGATTTCGACCTTGAAGACGTGCGCAAGCGCATGCAGGCCCGGATCGGGCAGCGCGGTGATGTCGCTCGCCTCGCCGCCGTCCGCGGGAAGGTTGACGTAGACCGGCGGATTGCCCTCCGCCGGATTGGGCAGCAGCTTGACGATCACATCCAGCAGTTCGCCGATGCCGGCCCCCGTCCTGGCGGAAGCAAACACGACCGGGACCAGGTGGCCTTCGCGCATCGCGCGTTCGAGCGGCTCGTGCAGGTCCTCCGGCGCGACTTCGCCTTTCTCGAGGTAGGTCTCCATCAGCTTCTCGTCCACTTCGACCACCTGTTCGACGAGCTTCTTGTGCGCTTCCTCGACCGAGGAGAAATCGGCTTCGCCGGAGGGTGCAAAGAAGCAGTCCGACACCTTGCTCGCGCCGGCGGCCGGCAGGTTCAGCGGCAGGCATTCCTTGCCGAAGGCCTGCTGGATTTTCTCCAGCAGCGCCGGCAGGTCCACGTTGTCGGCGTCGATGCG
>JBAQER010000765.1:0-4329 GCA_049286845.1 Bradyrhizobium sp. | reverse complement strand
GAAGAGTTTCGCGCGCGTGGCCGCGTAGAGCCGCTCGAAAGCGGCCTGATCCCCCTTGGCAACGGCGGCAATCAGCCAGACCAACTCAGCCGGCGTCAGCATTCAGCGTCCCCAAATCGCGATGCCCCATCGCTTCTCACATACCGGAGCGGCAGTCCTGACATGTCAGTATCATACCTTGCGCCGGAGCGGGCCACCAAGTCGCCGATAACCGGCCTGTGGACATTCCAACGACAAACCCGGGCCTCACGGCCCGGGTTCTGGATCTTGCTGAAATGTCGGAATCGAAGCCGTCAGGCAACCGCCCCGATGCGGGCGCGCATCAGGCCGATACTGTCGAGATCGGCCTGTTCCCGGGCGTTCTCCTCGGCCCGCTCGCGGGCCTGGTCGCGCTCGTCCAGGAGCTCGACTTTCTTGAGTTCGTCGAACGCCTCGCCCAACAGGCTCTTGGCGTCTTCGAGCTGGATCCGCAATTCGTCGGCCGAGCGGGTCAGATTTTCACGCCGCTGGATCGCGGCCTTGGCATAGGTCGGATAGGCGAAATGCGTGGGATCGTTGATCCCGGCGCGCTCCTGTTCGGTCTGGATTTCGCGCTCCAGGTCGACCGACATCCGCTGGAAATCGGCGATCATGCCCTCGATCTGGGCGACCCTTCGGCGCTTTTCGTCGACCTGAAATTTCTTCAGGCGGATCAGCGTTTCACGTGACTTCATCGACTTATACTCCCCAGAAGTCCCGGTCTGAACGCGGGACGGAACCGGCACCCCTCAGGGGTCCCGCCGGTGCAACTCGTTGTGTGGCGCGGATGATGGCCTGACAAAGTTAGCGTTCCGTTTCCAAGTCCTTCAGGATTTGCTCAAGCTGCCGGTATCCCTCGTTCAGGCCGGTGGTCTCGTCCTTGGCCTGGCGCAGGAAGCTTTCCAGGGGTTCGTGCAGCCGGATCGCCTCGTCGACCTCGGCGCTGGAGCCCTGGCGATAGGCCCCGAGCCGGATCAGTTCCTCCATGTCGGCATAGGTCGCCATCACCTGGCGGACCCGGGTAATGACGGGCAGATAGGCCGGATCGGCCGATTTCGGCATGGTGCGGGAGACCGATCTGAGAATGTTGATCGCCGGATAGCGGCCGCGCTCGGCGATCGAGCGCTGCATCACGATATGGCCGTCGAGAATGCCGCGGACCGCGTCGGCGATCGGCTCGTTGTGATCGTCGCCGTCCACCAGCACCGTAAAGATACCGGTGATGGTGCCGGCGCCGATCCCCGGTCCGGCCCGCTCGAGCAGCTTCGGCAGCTCGGTGAACACGGTCGGCGTATAGCCCTTGGCGGTCGGCGGCTCGCCCGCCGACAGGCCGATTTCGCGCTGCGCCATGGCAAAGCGCGTCACCGAATCCATCAGGCACAGCACGTCCTTGTCTTCGTCGCGGAAATATTCCGCGATGGCCAAGGTCAGATAGGCCGCCTGCCGCCGCATCAGCGCAGGCTCGTCGGAGGTCGCCACCACCACCACCGAGCGCGCCAGACCCTCCTCGCCGAGGTCATCCTGCAGGAATTCCTGCACCTCGCGGCCGCGTTCGCCGACGAGGCCGATCACGGTGATGTCGGCGTCGACATTGCGCGCCAGCATCGACAGCAGCACCGACTTGCCGACGCCGGAGCCGGCGAAGATGCCGAGCCGCTGGCCGCGGCAACAGGTAAGGAAGGTATTGAGCGAGCGCACGCCGAGATCGAGCGGCGCACCGACCCGCTTGCGCGAATGCGCCGGCGGCGGCGAGTTGCGATAGGGCATCGGCGAGGCGCCCTGCGCCAGCGGCCCCTTGCCGTCGATCGGCTCGCCCATCGCGTTGATGACGCGGCCGAGCCAGGACGGCGATGGCCGCACCTGGCTTGCGGCATTGGCGATCACCGCCCGGCAGCCACGGCGCACGCCTTCGAGGCCGGCGAACGGCATCACCACGGCGTTGTTGCCGGAAAAGCCGATGACCTCGGAGGGAATGAAACGGTTGCCGCCGGTATCGATGACGATGCGGGCGCCGACCGACATCGCGTGGATCGGCCCCGCGATCTCGACCATCAGGCCGCGGACGCCCACAACCCGGCCATATATATTGACGCCGTCGATGTCGCTGATCTGCTCGGCGAGCGCCTTCATTGCGAAAACCTTAAGTTTAAGCGCTTTAGGGCCCTACCCTTAACCTCGTGTTTACCCGCATCGTTAATCATTGCGTCACTGTCTTTGGTGACTGAGAGCGCTCGCCTATCAGAAGAAGGACGAGTCGCGGGAGTCGGTTAGGCCCGTCTCTTAATGTGGAACCTGAACGGGAGTGGTTACGAAAACTTGCTTCACCGCAATATCTTAGGGCGATTCGATGAAAATTGCACTGAAAGACCTTGCGAACAGGAATCAGATTTTGTTAACCATATGTCGTCAGGATCCGAATCAGTTGTTCAAAGGCGTTTTGAGTGCCGCAAGTGCGGCCGACCTGACGCCCGGAGCGGCGACTATAGGGGACTGGCATGCGCGTTTTGCTGATAGAAGATGACAGCGCCGTCGCGCAGTCGATCGAGCTGATGCTCAAATCCGAGAGCTTCAACGTCTACACGACGGATCTCGGAGAGGAAGGCGTCGATCTCGGCAAACTTTACGACTACGACATTATCCTTCTCGACCTCAACCTGCCCGACATGTCCGGCTACGACGTGCTCAAGCAGCTTCGGGTGTCGAAGATCAAAACCCCCATTCTGATCCTCTCCGGCCTTGCCGGCATCGAGGACAAGGTCAAGGGTCTCGGCGTCGGCGCCGACGACTACATGACCAAGCCCTTCCACAAGGACGAACTGGTCGCCCGCATCCATGCGATCGTGCGCCGTTCCAAGGGCCACGCCCAGTCGGTGATCCAGACCGGCGATCTCGTGGTCAATCTCGACACCAAGACGGTGGAAGTCGGCGGCCAGCGCGTGCATCTGACGGGCAAGGAATACCAGATGCTGGAGCTGCTCTCGCTCCGCAAGGGCACCACGCTCACCAAGGAAATGTTCCTCAACCATCTCTATGGCGGGATGGACGAGCCGGAACTGAAGATCATCGACGTCTTCATCTGCAAGCTGCGCAAGAAGCTCGCCAACGCTTCCGAAGGCCGCAACTTCATCGAGACCGTCTGGGGCCGCGGCTACGTGCTGCGCGAACCGCTCGAGGTCGAAGAGCGCATCCCCGCCTGATCGAAGAGTTCTACCGAGGGCCTCTGGCTCTCTCCTCCCAGACTGGACCCCGCCGCAAATGGCGGGGTTTTTTTTTGCGGGCGGTGGAAGCGCGCGGTGAGGTCAACCCGACACGGGGACTCCAGACCGCACCGAGCAGAACGCCGATCCAGAATTGCCCGGAGATGCCGGCGCTGCGCTGCCGGCGAACCTGCCATCGGCCCAATTGCAGCTTCACGTCACCAGGATGGGATTGACCATTGGATGTATCTACACTAGTGTATCTACATTAATTGGAGCAAACCGATGACGAAGCCGACAATCCTCGTAACCGGCGCCACCGGCAAAACCGGCTTTCCCGCCAGCATGCAACTACTGGCGAGGGGCTATCCGGTTCGGGCCTTCGTTCGCAGATCCGACAGCCGAAGCGCAGCTCTCCAGGACAAAGGTGCGGAGATCTTCATCGGATCGCTCAACGACATCAGTGACGTCCGACAATCGCTTGAAGGGGTCCATCGCGCCTATTTCTGTGCGCCGCTGCTTCCCGGTTGCCTCAACGCCAGCGTGATTTTCGCGACCGCCGCGCAGGAGCGGCGGCTCGAAGCCATTGTTGTCATGAGCCAATGGCTCGCCTGCCAGTCGCATCCATCTGTGCATACGCGCGAGACCTGGCTTGCCGACTCCGTCTTTGCCCAGATGCCGGGCACTGCGGTCATGACCATCAACCCCGGCTGGTTTGCAGACAACTATATGACGGTCATGGAGTCGGCCGCGCAGTTCGGACTCTTGCCGATGCCGTTGGGTGACGGCCTGAACGCTCCGCCCTCCAACGAGGACCTCGCCAGGGTCATCGTGGGCGGTCTCGACAAGCCCTTGCAGCATGCCGGCAAGACCTACCGCCCGACCGGTCCGAGGCTGCTTTCGCCACAGGAAATTGCCGCGGCCTTCGGCAGGGCTCTTGGCCGGACAGTCACGTATATCGATGCGCCCATCGGCATGTTCTCCCGGGTCGCCCGATCGATGGGTTTCCCGGAGTTCGTGATTGCCCAGGTGGCCTGGTACTTCAGGGACTACCAGAAGAATGCGTTTGCCGTCGGCGCGCCGACCGACGTCGTGCTCGAGGTCGGCGGACAGG
>JBAQER010000764.1:0-1653 GCA_049286845.1 Bradyrhizobium sp. | reverse complement strand
GCCTAGGAGTCCGTCCGAGTAATCGCTGTGACAGTCACACTACCTCGTGCTGCGCGCCCAGAATGTCAGTCGCCGCCCTGGGCGATGGCCGCAGCGTCCAGCGTGTGCCCGAGTTCGATGACAGGTCCAGGCTTGCCATCAGACGCACAGGCGATACAGCTTGAGGATATTGTGCGTCGTGCACACCAACGACCATTCACCTTGCACCTTCTCGACTCCCCGCAAGAGGAATTGTCGGAAGCCGCGCGCCTGCTTGATCTGACCAATCACCGGTTCGACGATCCCTTTGCGCGCGGCATAGACCGCCGCGCCGGTCTTCGTGTGCAGCTTACGGGTCATCCGGTCGACCATCGTGGCCGTCTTCGGCAGCGGTCCGCGCGGACACGGTCCGGGCCGCTCGCCATGTTTCTGCTTCCGTGTCGAAATGTAGGCATCGATCGAGGTGGCGGCGATCGCGGTCAGACTCTCGTCCGAGCAATAGCCCGCGTCGGCAAGCACCTGGTCAGGCGTGTCGCCCGACTGCTGTTCGATCGTCATGATCATCGGCATCAGCTGCTTCTTGTCGTTCGTCTCTTGCGTCACGGCTTGGCCGACGATCAGTTGGAGGTCGTCGACAGCGACCTGCACGTTGTACGCTTGGACGAAGCCGTCTGGCCCCTTCATGATCCGCGACTCGGGATCGGTGAAGTTGTATTGCGCCTTCGGATCCGGCTTCGCCGCTTCAACGGGCTTGCCCGCCGCGGCGGCCTCGGTTTTCGCGCGGGCCTCCAAGGCGCGCTTGGCTTCGCGAATCCGTTTCAACCGACTCTCACGACGCTGCAATTCCGCCGGCAGTTCGTCGCCGCGTTGATCGGGACCGTACTCCGCGTCTTCAGCGGCGTCAGCCGCTTCCGCTTGGGCGAGGAGCTCGTTCACTTCGTCGCGCAGCTGCCGTTGCTTCTCGCGCATCCGGCCGTAACTCATCGCCTTGTGCTTCGACGCGTTCGCTTTGATCTTGCTGCTGTCGACCGCCACGCGGCCGACCCGCGGCGCGCCCAGTTCCCGCGCCAAGTGCAACACCTGTTCGAAGAAGCCGCGCAAGGCGGTCAAATGCCGCTTCCGAAAATCGGCGATCGTCCGGAAGTCCGGCTCGTTGCCGGCAGCCAGCACGCGGAACGCCACGTCTTCGACCAGCCGCCGCTGGATCCGCCGCGACGAAAAGACACCGACGCAGTAGCCATACACCAACACCTTCGTCAGCATGACCGGGTGGTACGGCGGGTAGCCTCGGTCCTCGTCTTCATACACCGACGTGATCGCCGACACATCCAATTGATCGATCAGGTCGCTGACGAAAAACGCAAGATGGTCCTCCGGCAACCACTCCCGCAGGCTCGGCGGCAGCAGCAGATCCTGCTCGGGCACATATGGACGATAGGTCTTGGCCATCGCCCGCAGTGTAGTACAACCATCGTCCGGCGCGCAGCCTGAGAATGCTTATGTCAGAGACGATTACTCGGACACGCTCCTAGCGTGGGAAATGCTTCGGGGCCTGATCCTGATATCCCTCGCCGTCGCGGGTGTGGAGAAACGTGGAACACCGGCATATTCTAGGCGACCTGATGACCACGGATCCGATCGAGCAACTCGATCGCTGGCTGCGTGGCGATTTCG